>NZ_JBVJHH010000069.1:0-36220 GCF_055586905.1 Streptosporangium sp. NPDC048886 | reverse complement strand
TATCGCGTGGCGCGCCGGCCGCCCAGCCCTTCGGAGATGTTCGTCACCGGGTGGTAAGGACAAAGCCTCGGGTCATGGAATGAGACAGGATTTTCGGTACGAGACCGGCGCCTGGCGGGTGCTTAACCGAACGCGCTGGCTCGCGTATCTACCGAAAACCATACGAGACTGACAGCCTCTCGAAAGAGGCGAAATGGGGCGATAGCTTATAGAGAGGGAGAAAACGCCCACTAAGCACTGTGGCGTGGTGCTGGCCGACGGGGGATGGATGGTCGGCGACCACCCCGTAGCCGACATAGGCGGAGGATGCGCAGTCGGTCTACGTACGATCTGGATCGACCGAGGCACGTGGCCCGACCACGATCACAGCGCTGATCACGTTGTCGCTGACGTGCTCCAGGCCCTGGAGATACTGCACACCGAGCGATGACCAGACATCCACACCGTGCCCCGAGAAGAGTGCTGTACCGAATCCGAAAGCTCGAAATGACACGTGATCATGCATCTGACCTGCAGTGGTAGGTACGCTCTGGTTAATGCCCGCCTTTGGTCCTCAGTACAGCACTACACCCAGCTAACCATCGGTCTGATGGGTGGTTTGAAGGCGATTGGCACTCGTAATTCCCAATGCGCTGTTCCAACTGCTGTCTCGACTGCTGGCCTGCGGCATGGGCAGGTCCATGGAGAAGTGTCGTCGACTTCCAAAGGTGGCCAGAATCGGAAGTGGATTTCCTTCGTCTGCGGCTCACTGCGATCGTCGGGCCAGTGCTCAATGTGCACCCGCACTTGATGCCCGCCCCGAACCAACTGATCTAGTGTGATTGGCGTGTAAGAGATCCCATTCCAAGCCCTGGCATGAACCCGGTAGTCCCTGGGGGCATCGACGGTGAAACGTCCGAACAGCGATTCGTTGCCGAGCGACGATGTTTCGACCTCGGCGAGGATTCCATTTTGAATCATCGGTGCAAGGGTGGCGTGACGTATCTCAAGCTCGTCTCTGCGCCGGGCATCTTCGATCTTTGCCAGCTTGGCCGCCTCGTTAGCGGACTTTCGTGCGTACCAGACCGCCCCGAGGGACACGAACAGAGCTAAGCCAGCTATACCAGTAGCAAACCATTCCGCCATGCGAGTTAGACGCGTCGGTTAACAGGATGGTTCACAACAGCGCGACTCTTGATAACGGCGGGTGGGTGGCCGATTGCGGGACGTGGTTCGACCACAAACATGACGCAGATGACGTCCTCTCCAACGTAATACGGGCCATGGCGACCTTGCGGAACAAGTGGCGATGAGAAGTCAGGGCCACACACGGTGGGCAGTTGCTATACAGCAGCGCCATACAGCAACACCGTCTTACGCGATCACACGCTACCAACCCGCATCTACCGCCGGAGTAGGGCGAGACGCCGCTGACGAGGCATTTGCCTTTGCCCTTGCCTACGGATCTCAATGTCAGGCTGAGTCTTACTTCCGCAGCGAGCTGGCCGGCGGGAGGGGGCGGAAAGGTCCATTCCTTTGTCGAACCTCCTCCTCGACGTCGTCGGTCTGCCGGCACACACTCGCTGTCGGAGGAGGGGCTCGGGTGACTCACTACGGATCTGCCGTGATGGCTTGCTTCTGACGTGTCCACGAACCCTGAACACCGGCTTTATCCGGGCTGAGCGGCGTGACTTGATAGGAGCCTGGTAGATCCCTCAATTGAGATATGTCGGCCGCCCGGCCCAGATGTCCCCCAAAGAACGGAGACATCTCCATGGTGGTGTTCGGCATCGACCCGCACAAGCAGACCCATACCGCGGTGGCGGTGGATGAACTGGGCCGCAGGAAGGCAGAACGGACCGTCGCAGCCCGGCGGGAGGGGCATCTGCAGCTGCTGGCCTGGGCGGGCAAGCTCACCGCCGATCGGGTCTGGGCAGTCGAAGACGTCCGGCATGTGGCCGGCAATCTGGTCCGCGACCTGCTGGCCGCCGGCGAGAAGGTGATCCCGGTACCGCCCAAGATGATGGCCGCAGAACGCCGCGGCGGCCGTGAGCACGGCAAGTCCGACCCGATCGACGCGCTGGCCATCGCCCGCCTGGCCCTGCGCGAGAGCAGCTCTGCCGCTGGCGGTGCTGGATGAGCACACCCGCCCGATCCGGCTACTGGTCGATCACCGCGACGCGCTGATCAAGGAACGCACCCGGGTGATCAACCGGTTCCGCTGGATGCTCCACGACCTGGCCCCCGATCTCGCACCCGCTCGGCGCACCTTGGCGCACAGCGCCACACGCGTCCGGCTGGCCGCCCAGCTCACCGCCCTGCCCGACACCATCTCCCGTCGGATCGCCTGCGCCCAACTGACGCACATCGACCTGCTGTCGACTCAGGCCAACGCCGTCGAAGTCGAACTCAAGGCGCTGGTCGAGCCTCTCGCGACCGGGCTCCTGGCCGTGACCGGTGTCAGCGTGTTGACCGCTGCCAAGCTCCTGGGAGAGATCGGTGACATTCGCCGTTTCCGGACCAGCGCCGCGTTCGCTCGGCATAACGGCACCGCTCCGATACCGGTCTGGAGTGGCAAGAGCGAGGTCTATCGGCTCAACCGCGCCGGAAACCGGCAGCTCAACGCGGCCCTCCACCGCATCGCCCTCACCCAGAGCCGATGCCACCCCGGTGCCCGCCAACTGCTGGAACGCCGCCGGCAAACCCATCACGACACCACCAAAGGCGGCCTGCGCGTCCTCAAACGACACCTGTCAGACGTTGTCTATCGCGTCATGATCGCCGACATTGAAGCCCGGGGCATCGCCCCGACGCAAGCCCACCAAGCAGTCGCTTGACATAGGAGCGTCAGAAGGTTAGGGGTTCGAGTCCTCTCGGCCGCGCCACACGAAGAAGGCCCCTGAGCAGGTATTACGCCTCCAGGGACCTTTTCGTTTCCCGGTTCGCCCGGTCACTTCTCCTCTTTGGGAGTCCCTCTTGGAGCCACCCGTACTTCCCGGGGCTCCCAACCGGGGCCGATCCGCGACCGCAGTGGCCCGTTCCGCCGACGTGCCACCGGCCGGGAGAACTCCCACGTAAGGGGGAGTGGGATCACCCTCGGGTGGGAGGGGCGGCGGCACCCCGATCGCGAGCCTGGTGGTGTTACGAACAGCTGAGATCAAGGGGGATTCTCGATGACCATCACACGACTGGCCCGCCGGAGCCGTGTCGCCCTCGCCGGGCTTGCCGCCGGGCTCGCCGTACTCACAGCGACCGCGCCGGCCGCACAGGCCGACCCCGGACCGAAGCCCGCCGCGCTGCCGGACTTCCTCCTGTCCGGTACCGGTGAGGGTACCCTCGACACCCTCGGGGCCGGGTGGAAGGGGCACAAGGTCCGGTTCGCTATCGAAGCCAAGGGCTTCGCCACCGAGTCCCAGGGCGCCTTCCGGGTCCAGCACTGGTACCCCGACGGGAAGATCTTCGCGGATTTCCAGGGGAAGATCGACTGCCTCAACGTCGGCGGAGACGTCGCGGTGGCGACCGGCGTTATCGAGAAGGTCAGTGCGTCCCCTGCGGAGATCGAGATCCCGGCCGGCAAGCGGGTCGGGTTCACCGTCGACGACGAAGGCAAGCGGGACCGGCTCGGCTGGAGCTGGGCCGTCCTCGGGTTCGAGCAGGAAGTGCCGATCTGCATGGGCACGGCGCCGATCCTGCCCCTGAGCAAGGGCGGCTACACCGTTCGCGACTGAGCGCATGACAGAGGTCTCCGCCTCAGCTGACGGCAAGTGTCGTACAGCAACGCAGGCCCACGCAGACGATCTCCTACGGGCAGCAACCGTCAAGGCCGGGGCGGCGCAGTCGGAACGAGAATGACCAACATTAACGGCTGGCGCCCCGGCCCTCGGTACCTCGAAGCCGGCGACCTTGCTCAGGCACCACCGAGGTCACACCGGAGGCGGCGAACCTACTCTGTGGGGACGGGGCGGCTGGGTCAGATCCGGTTCTGATCCGATACCGGGTCACCAAGCCATCGGTCGAACCATGCGCGAGTACGCCGGAGTCGATCGATCTGGTGATTGCGCTCCCTGATCGCATGTCCCTCTCGCGGGTAGACGACGAACTCGTGCTCGACGCCGAAGTGACGCAGCGCACGATGGAAGAACGTCGCCTGACCGAGCGGCACATTCGTGTCGTTCTCCCCGTGCAGGATCAAAACCGGGGTGCGGACCTTCGAGGCGAACGAGATCGGGCTGAGCCGGTCGTGGCGGTGCGGGCCAGGTCCCTCCCAGCCGACACTGCCGCCGAGCCCTGATTCATAGGTTCCCAGTTCGCCGGTCGCGGCCTGCATTCCCCAGTCGCTGATCCCGGCGCCCATCAGCGCGGCCTTGAACCGATTGGTCTGCCCGATCGCCCACGCGGCCATGAATCCGCCGTGGCTCCCTCCGCCGATTCCGAGCCGATCCGGATCCGCGACCCCGTCGGCGATCAGCAGGTCGATCCCGCTGATGATGTCGGTCCATTCGTCCATGCCGACCTGGCCCGCGACCGCCACCGCGAACGCGTGGCCATGTCCCGTGCCGCCTCGCGGGTTGGGCAGGAAAACCGCATATCCCGCGGTCGCGAGCCACTGTCCCGAGGGGTATGAGCCGAGATTGAGCTCGTCGGCGTACCGATCATCGGGACCGCCGTGCACCAGGGTGATGAGCGGGAACGGGCCGTCCTGTCGGCGCTTGCCCGCCGGCAGGATCAAGAGCCCGTCGAGGTCGAGCCCGTCGGATGCCTTGTAGGAGAGACGTTCCTGGGTTCCCCACCTGACCGCGCGCAGCTCCGGCCTGGTGTCGCTGAGCCGGACCAGCCGACCGCCGGGAGGGCCGGCGTGAACGTTCATCGGCTCGTAGGCCGTGCTCGCCAGCGCGGCGACCGCCTCACCCGAGCGGCTCACCGTGAGCGAATCGACACTGCCGTCCCGCGTGGACATGTGCCCGAAGCGCTGCAGGCCGGGATCGAGCCGGTAGATCGCGGTGTCGAGTCCGTCGGCGAACAGCGCCAGCGGAGGGCCATCCGCGGCCTGCACCAACTCGGTCGGGCAGACGGCCATGCCCGCGGTCAGGTTGCGATGCTCGCCCGCGGTATCGGCTGCGGGCACGGTGACGTCGAAGACGGCCAGGCCGCCGACCGGGCCGGGCGGGGTCACCGCCAGGTAGGCCACATGCCAGACGTCGTGAAGGTTCCACCAGGTCGGCGAGGACGCCTCAAACTCGATCCGGCCGAGATCGTGGACCGCGCCGGTAGCAGGATCGACCACGTGCAACTCGGCGGTGGAAGTGCCGGGATCGATCTCCGGGCAGGCCCAGCTGATGACCGCCAAGGGGCCGCCGTCCGGTCGCTGGACCACTTCGACGACGTGCCTGTTGCCGAGTCCGTCCACCACCCGGAGCTCGCGCGTGCCGAGGTCGAGCAGCCGTAACCGGCCGTAGGGCACTCGCTCTCCCCACACCTGCGCGTCGTCGCGCTCGGTCTTCCTCCGCTCGTCCTCCTCGGTCGGCTCATCCACGGCGACCACGGCGACCACGTGGGCGTCGCCGAGCGGGAGATAGTCGGAGATCCCACCCTTCCAGGTGGTCAGGGCCTCGGCCTCCCCGCCGTCGAGCGATATCCGATGCAGTTGGGGGACGCCCCGCTCCATCCGATCCGACCCGAAGAAGAGCGACGCCGAGTCCGGCGCCCATCGCGGGACGGAGTCGTTCGCCGTCCCCGCGGTCAGCTTCCTGGGGGATGAGCTCCCGTCAGCGGCGGTGACCCAAAGTGCGCTGGTCGGGTGCTCCTCCCGCCTTCCGGTCGTGGTGACCGCGTAGGCGACCCAGCGACCGTCCGGGGAGATCACCGGATGCAGGGGCACAGCGCTGTCCACGATCAGCTCAGCGGTCAACTCCGGTGCGCTTTCGCTCATACAGAGTGCCCTTCCATTCCTGCCATAGCGGGATATGGATCATGCCAGTTCTCATGTGAACTGGCATGAAGGGCAGGGCACACCCAGGGCACATGGGCACGAGAAGCAGCGCGAAACGATGAGAACCAGTGAACGCCAAAAGTCCAGCTCAGAACGCCTTCTAAGAGATCACCGCAGGTCGGTCGTCATGGCGGATCAGATCTCGATGTTCTGACCCGCCAGGTTTCCGGCCTGCGGCGAGACGGCTGGAGCCGGTGACGGGGCCGCCTGTGCGGGGCGCTGGGGCGGAGACGCTCGTGCGCGGGGCTTACGTGGAGCCCGGGCTGATGAAGCAGACGGCAAGGCCGTCCAAGCCCTCTCTCGCGTAGTCCGACCAGTCCGCGCCGCCCGCGTAACGGGCCCAGTCCGCCTTGCTGATCTCCGTGTTGGTGTGACCGTGGCAAGCGGCCCCCTCCGGATCGGTGACGATCTCGGCGAGGTCCCCGAGGTCCCACAGGGAGACCCCACCGGGGCCGGCCGTCAGAGCGACACCGCTGTCGGCGCTGAGAGCCACTGAGTCGATCTCCCGTGTGTACCCCTTCAGCGCGGCCAGCCGGGCCGGCCTGGACGGGGCAGAGAGGTCCCAGAGGATCCCGGAACCACTCGGTCCGGCCAGCAGGGCGGTTCTGCCATCAGGGGTCAGAGCCATGTCGTACATGTCAGTGAGGGGCACATCGAGCACAGCCGTCCGGACCGGACGCGACCGGTCATCGAGGTTCCAGGCCTCGGCCCGATGCGCGTTCCCGACGAGGAGGGTCCGCCCATCCGCGGCCATCGCCATCGCTGGGGACTTCGCGGGAGAGGCCGGGCCGGCCGAGGTGACCGGACGCGAGGGATCGGCGAGGTCCCATACCGTCACCGCCCCGTCGCTGTCCATGGTGACGGCGGTCCGGCCGTCCGTGCTGAGTCCGAGGTCGCGGATGGAGGCGTGCGTTCTCGTCACCGACAGGCGCGCCGGACGAGACCGGTCGGTCAGATCCCACACGGTCACATTGCCGTCGAGGTCGGCGACCGCTGCCGTGCGGCCGTCACGCGACAATGCCACCGCCTGCACGCTGTTGGCGTACTCGGCGTTCTTCTCGCCCGCCAACATGGCGTCCCGGACCGGCTTGGCCGGATCGGTGAGATTCCACACGATCGTGGCGCCGTCGTCGTCGCCGGTCAGCGCGGTCCGCCCGTCGAAGGTCAGCGCGACCGCGCCCACGTCCTCCTTGTGACCTTTCAACGCGGCGAGCCGAGGAGCCTTTTCGACGATCTTGGGGTCGAGCCAGGTCCTGAGGTCCCATACGCCCACCTCGTCGCCGTCACCGGTCAGGGCGATCCGTCCATCGCCGCTCAGCGCCACCTCGCTGGACGCGTCCGAGGTGAGGACATTGCCGCCTTCCTCGACCAGCGTGTCGATCAGCCCTGCCCGGGTCTGCCCGTCAGAATGGATCTTGACTGCGGCCAGGCCGAGCTTCCGGGCCATGCCGGGGTCGGTGTCGCGCAGTTCCGCGGCGTGGAGAGCGAGCCCACGCGCCAGCGCGACGCGCTCCCGAGCCGAAGCCCCGTCCTGCTCACGCTGCCACACGAGACCTGTGACGACCAAGGAGGCGGCCAGGAGCGCGGCGAGCACGATCGCGCACGTTCTCCAGCGGGGGCCGCCTCGCGGGTCCACTCGCCGGGCTCCGGCCAGGTCATTCATCTCGGTCTCCAAACTGTCCGGCTCACAATGACGCATATTCCTTTCGCAGGACGCGCTCGTGGTGTGGGCCGCAGTCGCCGGGGCCGTACTGGCGGGTCGAGGTGCTGATCGCGCAGTCATAGGTCACGGTGAGCACCTGAATGCCTCCCGACTCACCGTGTTCTCTGCTTCCGCTGAGCGCAGCGCTGATCGCGCTCTGTTCGATCTCCTCGATGATGCCGTTGACGATGTCGATCACCGCTTTCGCGATACCACAGCCCATGCCGACCTCTGGCTTGGACGGGCCCATCACGGCCGCGCAGATGTCGAGCCCGGCGGTCACGAGCACCATAGGCAGATCGCCGCCCTTGTCGATCTCCAACCCGTCCTGCGGGCTGATGTAGGTCACGCACGCGTGACCGTGCTCACGCTTCTCGCAGATCGCGTAGGAAACGTCCTGCCAGCTCTCGCCCTTGGTGCAGTTCGCGCCATTGAGGCCGCGCGATCCCTGGCATTCCTTGGTGAAGGTCTTCCAGGTGTTGTTACAGGTGTTCTTGTCCTGGAAGAATCCCCTGTTCGCGCTGTCGCGGCAATGGACCAGCATGTTCACGCCGAAGGCGCATTCGTTCGCCGATCCTCCTCTGCCGCCCTTGTAGCACGAGAGGAACTTGCCCTCCAGGTCGTTGCACTGGACGTTGCTGTGCCGTGCGCATTTGTAGCTGACTTCGGAGAAGGTGCTGCATCCGGGATCGTCGCCCCTTTTGTCCGCGCGGCACGAGTAGTAGTCGAATCGCACGTTTCCGCAGACTCCGGTCGACTGGCCGTATCCTTCTCGCGCGCCGCCGAGCTCTCCGTACTGGCAGCGACGGACCTCCCTGCCCGCACCGCCGCAGACATCGTGGCTCTGCCCGCTGTAGTAGTCGCTTCCCTTACGGCATACCAGGTACTGGTCCGCGAACTCTGAGCAGATGCCGTGGTTGGCCTTGTAGTTCCCAGCTCGCTTCTCGTTGCGGCAGCCGACGTAGTCGTCCTTCATGTCCTGGCAGATCCCCGCGCCGTTTTTCCCCTTCCTGCAGTCCTTGTACTCGCCGGCCGCGTCGCCACAGATCGCGCCCTTGCCCTTCTTGGCACCCTTGGGGCACTTGGCGCTGTTCAGGGAGTTCCCGGACAACGTCTTCGCCTTCGAAGTCGTCTTCGTCTTGGTCGTCTTGGTCGTCTTGGCCTTGTGGCCGTCGGGGTCGACGTTGGTGAGCGGGTTGTCGTTGGCGTAGGCGTAGCGGTTGAGCTGCACGCTGGGGTCGGGGTTCTGGGTGAGGGTGTCGCGGGAGACGAAGCTGCCCGTGCTCGGCTGGTACCAGCGGGCCGCCATGTTGACCTTGCCTGTGCTGGGGTCGGTGTAGCCGCCCTGGTATCCGAGCGCGTGCGTG
This sequence comes from Streptosporangium sp. NPDC048886, assembly GCF_055586905.1. Taxonomy (NCBI): domain Bacteria; kingdom Bacillati; phylum Actinomycetota; class Actinomycetes; order Streptosporangiales; family Streptosporangiaceae; genus Streptosporangium; species Streptosporangium sp. NPDC048886. The sequence continues at coordinate 27,183 of NZ_JBVJHH010000069.1, read as the reverse complement.
GCGCCGGTACGGGTGAGTACCTCGCCGAAGGGGTCGTAGGCCACGGAGTCCACCAGCGCCGTCCCAGCTGCGGTGAAGGCGCCGACCAGGTCTCCGCGCAGGTCGGAGAAGGCCAGCTGGGCGCCGGCGCCGTCACTGATGCCAAGGGTGCGGCCGAGGGCGTCGCGGCCGAAGCTCGCCTTCTTGACGTTGGCGGCGTCGGTGACGGCCACGAGATTGTTGGTCAGGCCGTCGTAGACGTGGCGGGCGGTCTGCCCGCCCTGGGCGCGGGTCTCGACCCGGTCGAGTGCGTCGTAGTCGTAGGTGACGGCGTCGTCGTTGACGAGGCGGTCGAAGGCGTCGAACTTGGCGATGCTGACCATGCCGCTGGAGTCCTCGCTCAGCGTGCCGCGCGCCGTGTAGGTGTAGGTGTGGCCGTCACCCGCGGTGAGCCGGTTGCGTTCGTCGTAGGTGAAGGTCTTGTCGCCGGCCCGGACGCGGTTGCCCGCGGCGTCCCATCCGTAGTCGGTCTTGGCGCCACCGGGGGCGGTCCAGGAGGTCAGCCGGTTGGACCAGTCGTAGGCGTAGGTGTTGGTCCCGGCGCCCGCCGTGCCGGAGGTGGCCTTGGAGGTCATGTTGTCGTCGAGGTCATAGCCGTACTCGATCGAGGCGATCGGGCTGTTCGACGACGTGGTGAGATTGTCCTTGGTCAGGCGGTTCAGCGAGTCGTAGGTGTAGCTGCGCCGGGCCCCGCCGGCGCCGTAGGCCATGGACGTGAGGCGCGAGGCCTTGTCATAGGCGTAGTCGATCGTGGCGGCGCTGACCGGGTCCACCGACTGGGTCAGCCGGTCGGCGTCGTCCCAGGTGAAGGTGGACGTGCCGGTGATGTCGACGCGCTGGGCGAGCCGGTTGTTGGCGTCGTAGGCGTAGGCGTTGATGTCGCCGCCCGCACCGGCGGTCTTCAACAGCAGGCCGCGGTCGTTCAGGGTGAAGCTCAGGTCGTTCGCGGCGACCAGTCGTCCGGCCAGGTCGTAGCCGAAGGTCTTGTCCTCGGTGGCCGCCTCGGCGCCGCTGCCCGACTGCTTGACCAGCCGGTTCAGCTCGTCGAAGACGCGGTCGACGCGGACGCCGCCGGGGATGAGGCCGGTGACCGGGTTGCCCGCGGCATCGTAGCCGGTCGTCCAGGTCCGGTCGGCTGGATCCGGGTGCGCGGCGGTGCTGGGCTCGATGACCGACTCGATCAGGCCAAGGCTGTTGTAGGTGGTGTAGGTGGCGTTCCCCCGCCCGTCGGTGGAGCGGGTCTGACCGCCGGTGGCGTCGTAGCCGAAGGTGCTGGTGATCTTCTCGGTGGCCGAGACCGGCTCGTGCAGTTCGACCAGCCGGTTCGCGGCGTCGAACACCCGGTTGACGGTGTGGCCCTCCGCCGACGTCTGGCTGATCGGGTTGCCGGCCAGGTCGTAGCCGGACGTCCTGGTGCGCAGCGTCGCGCCGTCGGCGTCCAGTTCCCGAGTCCGGGTCTTCCTGCCGGCCAGGTCGTAGGCGGCCGTGGTGGACAGGCCCAGTGGGTTGGTCGTCCTGACGGGCCGCCCGGCCAGGTCGTAGGCGAAGGTGGTGGTGTTGCCCAGCGCGTCGGCGTGCGCGGTGAGCGCGCCGGTGACGTCGTACGCCCGCGTGCTCGCGTCGCCAGTTGGCCGGATGGTCTTGGTCACCCGGTCGGCGTCGTCGTACTCCATCCTGGTGACGTAGGCCGCCGGTGACGGCTTGCGCTCGATGGTGGTCAGGGTGATCTGGCGGCCGAGGTCGTCATAGGTGGACTCCGAGCGCGTCCCCGTGGGGTCGGCGGTCCACAGGGCCTCCCCCAGCAGGTCGTAGCCGTAGTTCCAGACCCCGGCCGGCGCGGCGCCTGCCTTGGGCGCGGTGACCTGCACCTTGCGGCCGAGCGCGTCGTAGACGGCGGTGGTGGTCTGGCCGCGCCGGTCCGTGGAGCTGAACAGCTGGCCCGCGGCGTCGTATCCGGCGCTCGCCTTGGGCGTGATCGGCTGGCCGCCGGGCGGCGTGTAAGCGGGGAAGACCTGCTCGACGATCCGGCCGGCCCGGTCCAGCGTGGAGGTCGTGGTACGGCCTTCGGCGTCGACCTGGTGTGTCCTGTCGCCGAAGGCGTTGTAGCCCAGCTTGGTGGTCGGCCGCAGGGTGGACGCGGCGGTGCCGGCGCGCTCCACCGTGACCGGCGGCAGCTGGATCCGGGTGGGCAGGCCGGCCGCGTCGTAGGTCACGGTGAGGGTGAACGCGGGGTCGGCGCCCGAGGCGTTTCCGCGCGGGTCGGTCACCTCGGTGACCAGGCCGCGGTCGTCCACGGTGAAGGTGGTGACCAGGTCCTGCCCGTCGTTGTGCACGGTCTGGCGGACGGGCTTGTTGGCGGCGTCGTAGGCGTACTCGGTGATCTCGGTACGGTCGGTGCCCGCCGCGGTCAGGCTGACCTTGACCACGTTGTCGTTGGCGTCGTACGCGGCGGTGGTGACCCGGTTCAGCTTGCCCGGATCCACCGTCTGGGAGACGAGACGCCGGGCGGCGTCGTAGGTGGCGTCCACCCGCAGCGTGCCGTTGCCGGTGGTCTGGCGGATGAGGTTGCCCGCGGCGTCGTAGAGCTTGGACTCCAGCACCAGGTCTCTGGGCGTGGCCGAGCCGTTCAGCCGGGCGCCCTTGGCGATCTTCTCGGCCAGGAGGTTGTCGGCGAAGTAGGTGTAGGCGGTGGTACGCCCCATCGCGTCGGTCTGCGAGGCCAGCCGCCCGGCCGGGTCGTAGGCCATGGAACTCATGACCACGTCAGTGGCCGGCTGCGGGCTGACCGGGCTGCCGGTCCAGCCTTTGAGCGTGGTCGTGGCCAGCTCGCCGCGCGGTGTGTAGCCGTAGTGGTAGGTCGTGCCGCGCTCGTCGGTGAAGCTGGTCTTCTGGCCCTTGTGGTCGTAGGCGAATCGCTGCACGCCGCCTTCCGGGCCGGTGATGCTCTCCACCCGGCCGTAGGCGTCGTAGGCGTAGACGGTGGTGCGCTTGGCGTCTCCGCCGGTCAGGTCGGCCACAGACTCGGTCAGCGGCAGCCCGTCCGCGTCGTAGGTGCCGGTCCACTGCGAGGTGTGCGTGACCCCGGTGACGTCGTTCTTGACGCCGGTACCCGTACGGGAGGTGACCTTGCCCAGCCCGTCATAGGTGATCGTCGTCTTGACGCCGCCGGGGAACGCCTTCGAGATCTCGGTCTGCGCGACCAGCCGGCCGAGCGCGTCGTGCTCGTACTTCTTGACCAGGCCGGTCGGGCCGGTCTCTGTCGCCAGGTCGCCGGCGGCGGTGTAGGCGTAGGTGGTCTCGTTGCCCTTGAAGTCCTTGCTGGACCTCACCAGACCGGCCGGGGTGAGGCCGCCGCCGACGGCGGGCTCGCTGCCGTCGGTGTACGCCTTCGCCGTCGAGCGGCCCTGCGGGAAGTCCTGCGTGGGTGGTGTGGTGTGCGAGGTCTCCTCGCCGAAGGCGTTGTACGACCATGAGGTCTGGTACGCCTCGTCGGTCGCCGACGCCGAGCGGGCGTCCCGGTGCCCGGTCTTCAGGTCGTTACGCGGGTCGAAGGGGTTGTCGATGTTGAGGGAGTAGGAGAAGTACTCGCTGGAGCAGCTGTCCGCCGTCCGGCACGTCTTCTTGGACAGCAGGTTGCCGCGGGTGTTGAACGCCGTCTCGACGACGTTGCCGTTCGGGTCGAAGATCTTGGCGGGGTACCCGCCTACGTCGTAGGTGTAGCGGGTGGTTTTGCCGAGCTGGTCGGTCGTGGAGATCTGCTGGTTGCCGCGCGAGACGTCGTCCACGTACGTCAGCGTCCCGCCGTGCGGGTCGGTCACCGTGGTCGTGGCCGAGGTGTAGACCGTGGTCTCCTTCGCGTAGACCGGCGCCGACAGCTTCCACCCGCCGCCGTTGACGTCCGTGTGCTGGGTCAGGCGTCCGCCATCGGCGGCGTAGACGTTCTCCGCCTCCGTCCGGCCCGAGGGCGCGACGGCCTTGGTCAGCTGCGGTTGCGGCTGGCGGGCCGCGTAGTGGATCCTGACGGCCTGCGCGCCGAGCGGCTTGCCGTACACGGCTACCTCGTCGATGTCACCCGCGAACGGGAAGGCCGCGGGGGAGCTCGTGGTGGCGGGCCAGGCCGACGAGCCGAAGCCCGCGCCGATCCGTGTCTCCCACTGGCCGACGTGGGTGATCTTCCCGGCCAGCGTGCCGATGGCTTGACCGTCCAGGTAAAGGGTCTGGGAGTCGTCAGCGCCGGAGAGCACCACGTGGTGCCAGTTCCCGTCGTTGACCGGGCCGGACGAGGTGATCGGCGCGGACCTGTCCGTGTAGAACTGGCCGCGCAGCTTGCCGTCCGTGCCGACGTACAGACCGGGGGTGAAGGCCGTGGGGGTGTTGGTCGCCGAGTTCTGGTAGCCGATGACCGTGCCGGAGCCGGTGGTCCTGAACCACGCCTCCACCGCGAGATGGCCGCCCTGACCGCTGATCGTGGCCTGCGGGAGCGCGACGTACGTGGAGCCCGCGGTGCCCTTGAAGCGCAGCGCGGTGTCCGGCGAGCCGGTGAGCGAGCCGGGGACGCTCGTGGCGTCGGCCGTGGTGCCGGTGAGCTTGGCCTCCTCCGAGCCGAGGATCGGGGAGGAGTTGGCGATCCTGGTTCCGGTGGCGGTGGCCGTCTCATCGAGCCGCCAGTAGCCCTCGGGACCCGAATCCAGGACGGCGCTGCGGTAGCGGGAGGCGTCACCGTAGGTGTAGACCGCGCAGGCGGTGCCGGTGCTCGGTGGGCAGACCTTCACCAGCTTGTCGCCGTCGTAGGTGTAGGTCCATGTCAGGGGCGTGCCGTTGACGGGGTCGGTGGACACGCCGGTCACGTGGCCGCCTGTCCAGGTGAACGTCAGCGACCTGCCGCCGGTGCCCGTGGCCTTGGCCAGCTTGCCGTCCGCGCCGTAGGTCAGCTCCTGGCTGCGGTTGCGGTGGTCGGTGACCTTGGTGAGGCGGCCGCTCGCGTCGAACCAGTACGAGGTGGCCGACTTGTCCATCAGCCGCCAGCCGCCCTCCGACAGGGCGGCCAGGGTGGCGTGCGTGCCCGACGGCGAGGCGTACGTGCCGTCGCTCCTGGCGGCGAAGCGCAGCTGTTCACCGCCGGGGTAGGTGATCAGCAGCGTCTTGGTCAGCGGCTCGGGCTCGATCCGCATGTCCCATCGGGTCGACCAGCCCGTGCCGAACGCCCCCGCGCTGCGCAGGTCGAGGCTGTTGTAGGTGCGCACCACCGACAGGGGCGGCCCGGTCACGGCCACCGCCACGTCCGTCTCGGCCTGAGCGTAGTTGCCCGTCGAGTGGTTGAACGCCCGGCCGTCGGTGCCCGAGGCCAGCAGCGCGTTGATCGTGCCCTGCTCCGGGACCGGGGTGAACGTCCGCCAGGAGGAGGTCACCGTGGTCGAGCCCGTCGCCGCCTTGGCTGACCAGTAGTACGTCTCGCCCCACTTCAGCTTGTCTTCGGGAACCGTCCAGGTGCCGGACCTCTCCCAGGTGGGCGAGCTCTCGCACCAGGTCCAGGTGGGTTGCTTGCCCGCGCAGACCTGGAACCAGTAGACGACGGGACCCTCGTTCAACGGTCGCGCGTGCGCTGACAGGGTCGGCGTCAACGTGCCGACCTGGGTGTTGTTCGCCGGCGAGAACGTCTCGAAGGGGAGCGCGCTGACCTTGGCGAACTGCCAGTCCGACCAGGCGCTCTGCACGCCGGAAACGGTGACGGCCCGCACCCGCCAGCGGATCAGCCAGCCGTCCTTCAGCTTGTCGGGCGGGGTCTCCATCCACGCCTTGGTGCCCGTCGCGTACGACGTCGTGCCCGTGCCCGCGTAGATCTGCCCCGAGCCCTGGCCCGTCGCCGACGGGTCGTGCTCCACCTCGACGCCCAGGTACGACGCCCGGTTCTCCGGGTCGGTGACGGTGGCGTACAGCCACGGTGTCAGGGTGGCGGCCGTCCACGACGCCGTTCCCCGGACGGCCGGGTCCATGCCCAGGCCGGCCACCGACGGCTTCTTCAGGTCCACCTTCGCCGTCTGCCACTCCGACCACGGTCCCTTCACCCCGGATGTGGTCACACCCTGGACCCGCCACCGCACCAGCCAGCCGTCGCTGAGCTTGGCCGACGGGATCTGCACCCAGGCTTTCGAGCCGGTGCTGTATGACGTCGTGCCCGTGCCCGCGTATATCTGCCCCGAGCCCTGGCCCGTCGCCGACGGGTCGTGCTCCACCTCGACGCCCAGGTACGACGCCCGGTTCTCCGGGTCCGTCACCTTGGCGTAGACCCACGGCGTCACCGACGACAGCGTCCACAACCCCGAGCCCTCAGTAGCGGGCGTCATCCCCAGGCCGGCCGCCGACGGCTTCTTCAGGTCCACCTTCGCCGTCTGCCACTCCGACCACGGTCCCTTCACCCCGGATGTGGTCACACCCTGGACCCGCCACCGCACCGACCAGCCATCCGTGAGCTTCCCGGCCGGAACCTGAACCCAGGCGTTCGAGCCGGACGCGTACGCCGTCGAGCCCTTGCCCACCCAGATCGGCCCGCTGCCCTGATCCGCCGCCGACGGATCATGCTCAACCTCCGCACCGAGGTAAGAGGCCGCCCCGTTCGCCGAAGTCACTCTCATGTAGAACTGTGGCGTCAGAGACGACAGGGTCCACAGTCCCGTCCCCTGCGTAGCAGGTGTTACGCCCAACCCACTTCCGGCAGGCTTGTTAACCTCGATCTTCCCGGTCTGCCATTCCGACCACGGGCCGGCCACGAGAGTGCCGGAAAGGTTGGAGTAGGTGGAGGCCAGGCCGCGTACCCGCCAGCGGATCAGCCAGCCGTCCTGTAGTTTGCCCGCCGGCACCACGGGGGTGTGAGCCCGCCCGGTCCCCTGGCCGTAGCTCTGGGTGGACTGGCCTGTCCAGATCAGTCCGCTGCCCTGTCCCGCCGCCGACGGGTCGTGCTCGATCTCGACCTTCAACCCCACATACCGGTTGTCGGGGTCGCTCACCCAGGCGTTGAAATCCGGGGTCGTATTCGAATACGTCCACAGCCCCGACGCCAGCTGCCCAGACGATTCCACATCCACCACCGACGGCTTCGAGGTGTCGGTCTTCCCGGTCTGCCATTCCGACCACGGGCCGGCCACGAGAGTGCCGGAAAGGTTGGAGTAGGTGGAGGCCAGGCCGCGTACCCGCCAGCGGATCAGCCAGCCGTCCTGTAGTTTGCCCGCCGGCACCACGGGGGTGTGAGCCCGCCCGGTTCCCTGGCCGTAGCTCTGGGTGGACTGGCCTGTCCAGATCAGTCCGCTGCCCTGTCCCGCCGCCGACGGGTCGTGCTCGATCTCGACCTTCAACCCCACATACCGGTTGTCGGGGTCGCTCACCCAGGCGTTGAAATCCGGGGTCGTATTCGAATACGTCCACAGCCCCGACGCCAGCTGCCCAGACGATTCCACATCCACCACCGACGGCTTCGAGGTGTCGATCTTTCCGGCCTGCCATTCCGACCACGGGCCCGGTGTCAACGTTCCTGACAGGTCCGAGTAGGTCGAAGCCAGGCCGCGCACTCGCCAGCGGATCAGCCAGCCGTCCTGTAGTTTGCCCGCCGGCACCACGGGAGTGAAAGCCCTCCCGGTCCCCTGGCCGTAGCTCTGGGTGGACTGGCCTGTCCAGATCAGTCCGCTGCCCTGTCCCGCCGCCGACGGGTCGTGCTCGATCTCGACCTTCAACCCCACATACCGGTCATCGGCATCACTTGCCCAGGCGTTGAAATCCGGGGTCGTATTCGAATACGTCCACAGCCCCGACGCCAGCTGCCCAGAAGAATCCACATCCACCACCGTCGGCTTACTCGTGTCGATCTTCCCGGCCTGCCATTCCGACCACGGGCCGGCCACGAGAGTGCCGGAAAGGTTGGAGTAGGTGGAAGCCAGGCCGCGTACCCGCCAGCGGATCAGCCAGCCGTCCTTCATTCTCCCCGCCGGCACCACGGGAGTGAAAGCCCTCCCGGTCCCCTGGCCGTAGCTCTGGGTGGACTGGCCTGTCCAGATCAGTCCGCTGCCCTGTCCCGCCGCCGACGGGTCGTGCTCGATCTCGACCTTCAACCCCACATACCGGTTGTCGGGGTCGCTCACCCAGGCGTTGAAATCCGGGGTCGTATTCGAATACGTCCACAGCCCCGACGCCAGCTGCCCAGAAGAATCCACATCCACCACCGACGGCTCGGATGCGGTCGCCGCGGACTTCGCATTCCCCGTTCTTGTTGCTGCGATTGTGGCCGAGGCCGGCTGGTGCACTCTGACGGCGGAGACCTTCTCCGCCTTCGCCGGAGACAACCTTCTCAGGCCGAGACTCTGCGCCTGGGCGGCTTTCGATCCATGCATGGCGTCGGAGGTATCTGCTGCATCCGGCGCGTCGGTCACCCATGGCAGTGGCGGCGGAGTTTCAAGTCCGCCTTTTGCCGGCTCCTCTGAAACCTCATGGCCCTTCTCCAGCGGCAAGGCGTTCTTCGGGCGCTTACCTTTATCGGAGGCGGGGCCGTCGGCCGCCGCATCGGACCGTGTGGCCTCAGGGCCGACGAGGTGAGGAAGGTCGCGGGCGGTTCCAGAGAGCTGAACCGGGACACTGCTGGAGGAACCGGAGGGTGACGACGGAGGAATGTCCAAACGCGCCCGTACGGGGTCCGCCGCTACAGGCTGAATCGCCAGCTGAATGAGACTGGGGATCAACGCGACCAGTACGACCAATGCTGTCCGCGCCGACCGGCGGCCCGAATTTTTTGAGTTCAGGCCAAAACTACTGCGTCCCATCACGCCAGTTGTCCGAATCTGCGCACGCGAAAGCGTCATGCGTCACCAATCCTGCCGCGTCAGGTCCCCTCGGCATAAAGATGTGTAAGCCCCGTTGCCCGCCGTAAGTTCCACATAAAGAAGATCACCCCTTGTATAGCGGAGTGGCCGATGTCGGCATAGACGGCGACGGGGCCGATCTTGGCGGGGGCGGGAATGCGCAACGACGTTCCGATATGAACACAGCTGGCGAGGGGCGTATCTTTTCAAACTATGACGTAGATCACACTCGCTATTCTGGGGTTTAGACGGGTTAAATCGAACCCGCCAGTGAAGCTGATGCTGCCGACAGCGGTGAGCTTTGGGCGACCAGATCCGGCGCGGCCCCGCGGAACGAGTCCGCGATGTCGGCCATGTTCATCACGTGTCGCCGTACGCCGAGCTCAGCCCCGCGAAAATCTGAACGTCATCGGACGCCTTGTGCCGGTCGGGATTGATCTGCACGATGAAGTCGGCAAATCTCTCGCAGTAGAAGGCCACTGATTTCTCGGCGTTCAGCGCCTGCCCGCGGTAGCTGGTCCTCTCCTCGGCCGTCATCTTGACCCGGGGCGGCACGAGCCGTCATCTTGATCCGGGGCGGCACGAATGGTCGCGGGCGGTTCCCGGGGCGCACCGGCCCCCATTTCGGACGCCCGTCGGCCGGGTGGCCCGTCGGTTGCTCCGAGGCGACCCACCGATCACCCCGGAGCGACCGCCGGCCCGCTGTTCGCCGCGCGTCTCATACCGGTTACCTCCCGCTCCGCAGGGGTCTGTCTCTCACCCCGCGCGGCTCACTTCCCGTCCTGTACGGCGGGGCTCTCCTGTCCGGCGAGGGTCAGTTCCGGGCGCCAGGCGAGCAGCAGCCCGAGCACGGCGTATCCGACGAGCAGGTGGCCGCCGCCGACCCACCGTGAGGCGGCCTCGCCGAGCAGCGCGAACACGGGGACCGTCACGACGCCCCAGCTCTCCGCCACCAGCGGCCACCACCGCAGCGGCCCTCGCCACCTGCGGGCGAGCACCAGCTTCACGCTGATCACGAACATGCCCAGCATCGACAGCGGCCAGAAGACGTCGAGCACCGCCAGCGCCACCCCGTCGCCGGCCGCCTCCGGCAGGATCGCGTGCAGCAGCGACCAGGCGGAGGCCAGGGCGAGCAGCACCACCTCCACCTTGAGCATCACCGCGGAGACGCGCGACGTCCCGCCCGCCCGGGTCCGCATCTGCACCGCGAGCAGGCCGAACAGGCCGAGCTGGAAGGCCAGGCCGGCCAGGTCGCCGATCCGCCCCTCCGTCCCGTCGGCCGTGGGGTCGAACAGGAAGATGCTCACCGCCCAGATGAGCGTGCCGGCCGCCAGCACTAGTCCGAGGCGGCGGACCGTGCCGGGGACGATCGCGGGAGGCCGCGCGGCCGGCGCGGTGCCGGGAGGACTGACGTCCGTACGTGCCTTGGCCGGTGTGTTGGTGAGGTGCGCGTCCATTGTGACTGGTCCCTTTCCTGCGAGTTCCAGTGAGTTCCGGGAGTTCCTGCGGGCGGAATCCTCGTGTGCGCGGCATGGGCGCCGCCGGGTCAGGCGGTGCGTCCGGCGTGCGGATCCAGAGTCCGCGCCGGCGGACCTGGGCGGGCAGGGCCGGTGGTCCCGGATTCCGCCCCGGGGGGCCGCTCCCGTCCCGGGACGGCCGTCCCGTCCCGGGTCGGGACGGTGGTCCCGGGACAGGCAGGACACATGGCAGGTGACAATGCATGTCGTGGAGAACGTGGGACCGGCCGGGCTGCCGGCAGCGCGCAGGGCTCGCCTGCCGGGCGTACTGGCCGTCGTCGTGGTCGCGATCGCCGCCGGCACGGTGCTGCTGGACGTCCGCGCCGCTGGAGTGGAGGTGGCGCACAACGCCGATCTCGACCCCGGCTGGCCGTCCGCGCTGGCCGGGGCCGCGCAGATGCTGCCCGGTCTCCTGCTGCTGTGGCGGCTGCCGCGGCACCCGGTCGCCTGGGTGCTGACCCTCTCCGGGCTGATGTGGCTGCTGAACGGCTTCACCGCAGGCTGGGCGACGTACGCGAGCTACGTGTCGCCGGGCACGCCGGGGGCCTCGGCCGCCTACTGGTTCTACACGCGGTTCGGCGCGGCGCTGCTGCTCGGGCTGCCCCTGCTGATCCTGCTGTTCCCGGACGGACGGCTGCCGGCGGCCACGGCGTGGCGCCGGCTGTCGGCCGCCAGCCTCGCGCTGACCGCGCTCCTGCCGGTGCTGCGGCTGCTGGCGCCGATGGCGGTGCTGGTCCGCTACGAAGACGCCCCGCTGCCCCCCGAGATCGCCAGGCTGGCGCTCGACCCGTTCAGCGTCGGCCTGCCGTACGAGATCTGGGAGCCCGCGCTGCACGTCGCCCACGCCGGGGTGGTGGTGAGCCTGGTGGTGCCGTTCGCGGTCATGGTGCACCGTTACCGCGGCGCCGACGCCGAGCGGCGGGCGCAGATCCGCTGGCTGATGTGGGCCGCGCTCGTGGACATGTCCGTGCTGCTGCTCCCGCTCGTGCTGCCGCCGGACGTCCCCGCGCTCCTGCTCGCGGTCGCGATCGCGCTGACCTCCTCCGCCGTGGTGGTCGCGGTGACCAAATACCGGCTGTACGACGTCGACCGGCTGCTGTCGGCGACGGTCCTGTACGGCGTGCTCGCCGTGCTGGCGGTCGTGGTCGACGCCGCCGTGTTCACCGTCGCCGCCGGCGCACTCGACGAGCGGCGCGCCACGTTCGCCGCGATCGCGATCGTCGCCGTGGTCTACATGCCGATGCGGGCGTGGCTGCTGCGGGCGGGCCGCCGGCTGCTGCGCGGGTCGCGGGACGATCCGTACGCGACGGTCTCGACGCTGGCCGAGCGGCTCGAGCTGACCGTCGATCCGGACGGGCAGCTGATCGCGGTGGCGCGGACGCTGGCCGAGGCGTTCCGGCTGTCCTATGTCCGGGTGGAGATCGAACGCCCGGGAGGGGAACGCTCGGTGGTCGAGCACGGCTCGCCGCGTGGACCGTCGGTGTCGCTGCCGGTCGCCTACCGCGGTGAGACGGTGGGGCGGCTGGTGCTGTGCCGGACCGACCTGACCGAACGGGACCAGCGGCTCCTCGGCGACCTCGTACGGCAGGCGGCCGCGGCAGCCCGCGCCACCGAGCTGACCGTCGACCTGCAGCGCATCCGTGCCCAGCTCGTGGTCGCCCGCGAGGAGGAACGCCGCCGGCTCCGGCGCGACCTGCACGACGGGCTGGGACCGAGTCTCGGCGCGGTGGCGTTGCGGATCGAGACCGCCCGGAACCTCGCCCGCACCTCACCCGACGGGGCCGACCGGATCCTTGAGCAGACGGCCGCCGAGGTCGCGACGGTGATGGCCGACATCCGCCAGATCGTGCACGACCTGCGCCCGCCGGCCCTCGACGAACTGGGCGTGCTCCGGGCGATCGAACAGCAGGCGGACCGCTTGCGGCCGAGCGGCCTGACGGTCACCGTCACCGGTGACGAGGCACTCCGTGCGCTGCCTGCGGCGGTGGAGGTGGCGGCCTACCGGATCGTTTCGGAGGCGCTGACGAACGTGACCCGGCACGCGCGCGCCTCGCGCTGTGACATCACCCTGCGCGTGGACGGGCGGGTGCTCGACGTCATGGTGCGCGACGACGGCGCGGGGATCGGCGCGGACGTCGCGGCCGGGGTCGGGATGCTCTCGCTGCGGGAGCGGGCTGCCGAGCTCGGCGGCGGCTGCGAGGTCACCTGCCCCGCCGACGGTGGCACGCTGGTCCACGCGACGCTCCCGCTGGAACAGGTCGGACAGGTAGGACAGGTAACGGAGATGACAGGTGTCTGACGAGCCGATCCGGGTGCTCCTCGCCGATGACCACCCGGTATACCGCGACGGCCTGGCGGCGCTGCTGGGCTCGATGCCCGGCATCGAGGTGGTGGGCACCGCCGCCACCGGGCTGGAGGCGGTCGAGCGGGCCGCCGAGCTGCAGCCGGACGTGGTGGTGATGGATGTCCGGATGCCGGAGCTGGACGGGATCGAGGCGACCCGGCGGGTCGCCGCCGACAGCCCGCACATCGGGGTGGTCATGCTGACGATGTCGGAGGAGGACGCCACCCTGTTCGCCGCGATGCGGGCCGGGGCCCGCGGCTACCTGCTGAAGGGCGCGAACCAGGCCGAGATCGGGCGCGCGATCACCTCTGTCGCCCACGGCGAGGCCATCTTCGGCCCCGCGATCGCCCGCCGGGTGGCGGAGTTCTTCGCCGGTGGGCCACCGGCGGACGACGAGGTGTTCCCGCAGCTCACGCCGCGCGAACGAGAGATCCTGTCGCTGGTCGCGGCCGGCAGGCCGAACGCCCAGATCGCGTCGGCGCTGTTCCTGTCGCAGAAAACCGTGCGCAACAACGTCTCCAACATCTTCGCCAAGCTGCACGTCGCCGACCGGGCGGAGGCCATCGTCCGCGCCCGCGACGCCGGCCTGGGCCGCTGACCCCCGCCGGTCGCCGCACACCCAGCCGTCACACCTCGCCGTCACAGGCCAGGCCGTCACGGTGAGACGGCCCGCGGCCTCGCCGCCGCCCGGCGGACGGACCTGGCCTGTGGCGGTGTGGCGGGCGTCAACTGCTCGGGTGTGGCGGGCGTCAACTACTCGAAAGAATGCCGGCGCCGTTCTTGGCAGCGAGCCTTGCTCTCAGGTCCTCACCCTCGGGGGCGCCGAGCTTGGTGAAGACGCTCAGAGCCCGCTGCCATGATTCGGTGGCGGCCTCGACGCGCCCGGTGAGGTGCAGGGCGTCGCCGATGCCGAGATGAGCGTGTGCCTGGCCGTACGGATGACTGATGCGGACGGCCAGCGACAGGGCCTGGTCGTGGTGGTCGAGGGCCTCGGCAGGGGCGCCCACGGCGCACGCGGCCCGGCCCAGACCGTTGAGCGCGATGATTTTCGTGACGGGGTCGCCGGTCTCACCGGCCACGGTCAGGGCCTGCCGATGACAGTCACGGGCTTCCTGATGGCGGCCCCGTCGCAGGTGGAGGTTGCCGAGTTCGGCCAACGTGCCGGCCTGGTTGGCGAGGTTGCCCGTCTGACGGCCAAGGGCGAGGGCCTGACGGTGATGGTCGAGGGCTTCCTGGTGGCGCCCCAGGGCTCCGTAGACAGCGCCGAGGTTGTTCAGGGCGGTGGTCTCCGTCGTCAGGTTACCGATCTGGCGGGCGACGGTGAGCGCCAGCTGACAGTGGCTCACGGCAAGGTCATGGCGTCCCATCCGGCGGTAGGTGTGACCGAGATTGTTCAGGGTACGGGCCTCACCCGTCCGGTTACCGATCTCGCGTTGAATGGTCAGGGCTTCCTGCTGGTAGCGGAGGCCACGCGCGTAGTCTCCTAACCGCTCGTAGTTGATGCCCAGGTTGACCAGCATGTAGCTCTGATGACGACGATCGTTCAGGTCGCGGGCCAGGGCGAGTCCCTGCTCGAAATAGCCGTTCGCCTGCTCGGACTGTCCTATCTCCGCGTGGACGATGCCCAGAATGTTCAGCGCCCGGTTCTGCGCGGCCCGGTCGCCGATGTGGCGGGCGATGGTAAGTGCCTGCCGCTGGTGCCGTAGGGCCTGTTCATACTGCGCCGTCTGCCAGTGGATGATGCCTAGATTGGTCAGCGCTTGGATCTGTGCGTCCTGGTCCCCGATCCGCTGGGCGACGTCCAGGGCATGGCTGTAGATGGCCAGCGCATCGCTGTAGTGAGCACCGAAGTGGAGAGACCGCCACAGAGCCATGGACATGTCGACGGCCCACGCGTCCTGGCAGGCGAGAACGGCGGCCACGAGGTTGCCGCGTTCGGCCTCCAGCCAGGCGGCTGCCTGATCAGGGGCCGTGACGGCAGGAGGTTCCGCCATGGCGGCGGGCTCGTGGCGGGGCCGGCGGGGTGATTCGTCGTGGCCGAGGGACTGCGTGGCGAGGATCGCGGTGGACAGGTAGTAATCGCGCAGGCCGCCTGCTGCGCCGGTGCGGTCGGTGTCCGGATCGGCGGCCCGGCAGGTCTGCTGGGCATAGTCACGCAGCAGATCATGGAAGCGGTAGCGGCCGGTGGTGTGCTGCTGCAGCAGATGGACGTCCAGCAGGTCCTCCAGCCCCCGCTCGGCGTCGTGCACGGCCAGGCCGGTGAGCGCCGCGACCGCGTAACCGTCGAAGTCGTCTCCCGGTACCAGGCCGAGCAGCCGGAACACGCGCTGCTGGACGGCGGTCAGCTGCTCGTAGGACACCGCGAAGGCGGTGGCGACATCGCGGTCGCCGGCGCGGAGCTCCTGCAGCCTACGCCGCTGGTCGCCCAACCGGGCGGCCAGGTCCTTCACCGTCCAGGCGGGGCGGTGAAGGAGCCGGGTGGCGGTGATCCGCAGGGCCAGCGGCAGGTAGCCGCAGAGGGCGCCGACGTCGTCGACGGCTTGCTGTTCCGGGAGGACACGCTCGGCGCCGACGATCTGGGTGAACAAGGCTGTGGCCTCGGCGTGTGACAGCACGTCCAGCGAGAGCACCGCGACGTCTTCCAGGTCCACCAGCCGCCGCCTGCTGGTGATCATGATGTGACTGCCCGGCCGGCCCAGCAGCAGCGGGCGCACCTGCTCGGCGGTGGCGGCGTTGTCCAGCACGATGAGCAGCCGGCGACAGGCCGCCGCCGACCGCCATACGGCGGCGGCCTCCTCGACGTCATCGGGGATTCTCTCCGCAGGGATGTCCACCGCGCGCAGCAGGGTCCACAGTGCCTCGATGGGCGTGACCGGCGTGCGGCCGGGAGTGTGGCCGTGCAGGTCCAGGTAGAGCTGTCCGTCGGGGAAGCGGGCAGCCAGCCGGTGGGCCACGTGCACGGCCAGGGCGGTCTTGCCCACTCCGGCCATTCCGTCGATCGCCTCGATGACCACCGTCGCGGCTGTGTCGTCGGCCGCCCCCCGCACCAGCCGCGCGACCTCGTCGTCACGGCTGGTGAAGTCACCGACGGCCCGCGGCAACCGGCACAATCCGGCTGCTTTGGCGGCAGGGGCCGGGCCGTTGGGAGACGCCACGGACCCGGCCGTAGCGTGTGGCGCCGTCTGGGCCGGTGCCGGGACGGTGCCGGACATGGCCAGGTGAAGTGCCGGGTCGGCTGCCAGGACGCGCTGGTGCAGCCGTTGAAGGTCCGGTCCCGGCTCGGTGCCGAGCTCGTTGTCGAGCACCTGGCGCAGGTCGCGGAAGACGGCCAGCGTCTCGGCCTGCCTGCCGGCGCGGTGCAGCGCGAGCATCAGCTGTCCGTGCAACGGTTCATGCAGGGGGTGGTCCGTCGTGAGCCGCCGCAGCTCGCCGATCAGCTCCGCATGGCGGCCCAGCGCCAGGTCGGCCGAGACCCGCTCGACCAGAACGGCCAGCCGCTGCTCGTCCAGGGAGGTTCCCTCCGTAGCCTGCAACTCGGCCCTGGTGCCGGTGAGGGCGGGTCCCCGCCACAACGCCAGCGCTTGGTGAAACCGCTGCGCCGCCGGCTCGACGTCACCCGCCGCCGAGAGGCGGCGCCCCTCCCTGGCGGTGGTGAGGAACACCTCGAGATCCGAATCACCCGGTGAGAGCCGCAGGCAGTATCCGGTGGGCATGCGCGTCAGGGCTTCGGAGTCGCTCAGCAGACGGCGTAGCGACCACACGTAGTTGTGCAGCCGCCTCCGAGCCGAGACGGGATGCTCGGCCCCCCACAACGCGGTCAGCAGCCGATCCTGGGAGACGGTCTGCCCGGCGTTGACGACCAACATCGCCAGCAGTGTCCGTTGTTTCTCGCCGACGACTGTGATCGCATGTCCATCGCGCCACAGCTCTACCGGTCCCAGTACGCGGAACTGCAACGCTGTCCTCCTCCGGAGCCATGAACCTGAGGGAGCTCCACCCTGAACGTGGACACCGGTGCTAGGCGGCGACTGCCAGCGTAATTGATCTGTTCCCTTGCCCCGTTCCGGAGTGAGATGTCCGGGCTCTCCCGGAACGGACCAAGCAGGACAAGATCGCGACAATCGGTAGGACAAGTTCGAGGGCGCGGTCTGACATGGTGCGCGGGAGCCCCGGTGGGACGGGGGGAGGGCAGGCCGACGAGGTCCGAGGAAGTCCAAGGAAGTCCAAGGAAGTCCAAGGAAGTCCAAGAAGGACTCATCGGCCGGCCCAGTGCAGGAGCGGGAGCGAAAAGGCTTCGTCGGATGGGAAAACACGTTGGCTGACCAGACTGGAACGACCACCTCGTCACAGACGATCCGGGCCGGGGAGAGAGCACTGGACGAGGACTACGACTCCAGGCTCTCAGGAATCGAGACGGTCCCTGTCCGCTCGCTGCTCTCGGCGGACACCCCGCGGAACATGGGGGAGGACCTGCAGCACGTACGTCTGCTGTCCAGCCTGGAGACCGCGCTGCCCCCAGTGATCGTGCACCGGCCCACCATGCGGGTCGTGGACGGAATGCACCGGCTGCGGGCGGCGGTGTTGCGGGGGGAGAAGAGCGTACGTGTGCGATTCTTCGACGGCGACGAGCGCGATGCTTTCGTGATCGCCGTCAGAGAGAACATCGCTCACGGCCTGCCGCTGTCCGCCGCCGACCGCGCCGCGGCCGCCGGCCGGATCGTCAGGTCGCACCCTCACTGGTCTGACAGAGCGATCGCCAAGGTCGCGGGACTGTCCGCCCGGACAGTGAGCAACATCCGCCATGCCGCGTTCTCCGGGAGCGCTCAGCCGGCGACGCGGTTGGGGAACGACGGCCGGGTCCGCCCGTTGGACAGCTCCGCAGGCCGGATCCGCGCGGCTGAACTGATCGCGAAAGAGCCGCATGTCTCGCTCCGGCGGATCGCGAAGCAGGCGGGGATCTCACCCGGCACGGTCCGGGACGTCCGCGACCGTCTCAGGCGCGGGGAAGGTCCGCTACCGGGCTCATCGCGGCCCGGCGATATGCGGCCCGGACCGACGCCTCACAAGCAGCCCGCCGCTTCCGGTGCTCCACTTCCGGAGACGGGGTCAGGATCACGCCCGACCCCACCGCCTGGACGGGGACGCGACCTGCCCCGGACTCCGCCGTTGCACACTCTGATCAAGGATCCGTCTCTCCGGTCCAGGGAGCGGGGCCGGTCTCTCCTCCGCATGCTCAGCGCGAGTGCCGAACTCACGCCGAGCCGGGAACAGTTGGTCGACGCGGTTCCCGAGCACTGCATGGAGCTGGTCCGCCAGGCGGCCAGGGAGAGCGCCGCCGCCTGGGCAGAGTTCGCCGACGATCTCGAACGGAGAGCAGCGCGGCCCGGAACGCGAGCGAAAGGCTGACGGCGCTTGTAGCTCTGTGGAGTCCGCCTGATTTATATCCGGTAGACCTGGAGAAAAATATTCTGATGACCCGTGTGCAACTGCTGAAAAACGAGCAGTCGCACACGGCCGGAGGGGATCCGGGGCATCTGCCATTTCTGGCTCGTCACGAGGAGCGCGTTCCAAGAGGTTGTCATTCGGCGGGGCGGCGGCGGACAAGAGTGGCGGCGGCCAGGCCGGCCGAGGAAAGGAGGTCGGCCTTTTTCACTCCGCTCGGAAGAGCGGAGTATGACGATCCCCTCGACCGGATGATAGCGAGTGCATCCAGACCGTGGCCATGTGTGCAACCGCCGATTTCCCGCACTTGTCACCCGGAGTCCGGCAGCCGCCGAATCAGGTGAACACCGTGCCCACGATCATGCCGTGCTCGGCGGACCGCCACCAGGCGATGAGAAGGCTTATTGATTCTCGTGCAGATCTTGTAAATCGAAGTGATCGATGTGTACCTTCTGACCGTTTATTGAACGGCGCCCTCTGAACAGCGGATCCAGGGTCTCCTGGGCGTTGGCGCGGGGTGAGGAAACGCGGGAGCTCCGGCTGCCTCGCTGACTTGTTCGGAGGGTGACGGCGTATGCGCCGGAGTTTGTCGTGGCCGCGTTCGGCGGACCGCAAGGTCCCGTTGACGGTGGCACTCATCACGGTGATGACGCCGGGGCTACTGTTGTTCCAGGCGCTTCCGGTGACCGCCGCGGTGCAGGCGGTCACATCGATTCAGGGCAGTGCTGATTCGCCGAAACAATTGACCGGCTCGGCCGAGGGCCTGGCGTCATTGGTGGATTCCGCGGCCACGGCGACGGCGGTGAAGGTGTCCAAGGGGCCTGAGCAGGATCCCCGCTCGGCCAAGGGGGCGCTGCCGATTGAGCAGCGTTTCACCGGAGAGGCCGCCCAGGCCGGCACGGGCAAGGACGGCGGGTCGGCCGCACCGGATGCGAAGCGGGCCGAGCGCCGGGGGGCGGCCGATGCAACCCCCCGTGCCGCTGCCGCCGCGGCGGTTTGGTGTGAGGACTATGCCTACTGGAGCTCGACGCACAGCTACGGCTATGGGGACGTGGTCCGCTACGGCATGGAGCTGTGGAAGGTGGTCGGCTTCAACCCCCAGGTTGGGATACCGCCGGGCACAGGAACGTCGTGGTCGAGCATCGGGTCGTGCTCGTTCCATCAGGCTCCGTCGGTGGATCGTGTCGCTCCCGACGGGGTGCTGGTGGAGTCGCGGACGCCGACGCTGCGGGCTCAGGGCCACGGCAACGACTCCTCCTCTCCGGTGCTGATCGGCTTCACCTTCAAGGTCTGCGACAGCGCGGCGATGACCGGGACGTGCACCATCTCCGGCAAGGTGACCAACTACCGGTCGGGGGCGTGGACGGTACCGGCCGGGAAGCTGGTCTGGAGCAAGCAGTACTGGTGGACCGCGACCGCCACCGACACCGGCAACAACCTGAGCACGACCTCCTCGACGGGGACCTTCACCACCGGGGTGCGCCAGCCGGTGGTCGGCTCGCAGCTGGCCGCGCGCGGCGGCAACGGCCAGGAGTTCCACCAGCTGGCCGGTAACTACACCACCTCGGCGACGGATCTGTCGGTGGCCACCGCCGGTCCGCCGCTGTCGGTGACGCGCTCCTACAACAGCATGGACGCCCGCACCGACGGGCTCTTCGGCGCGGGCTGGTCGACCCGCTGGGACATGAAGCTGGTGCGGGAGGCACACGGGACGCTGGTGACGGCGTTGGTGACCTACCCCGACGGGCGGCGGGTGCGGTTCGCCGCCAACGGCGACGGCAGCTTCCAGCCGCCGCCGGGCATGTACGCCACGCTGGCCGAGGTGACCGGCGGCGGCTGGCGGCTGATGGACAAGTCGGCCACCTCGTATGTGTTCGACGCCCAGGGGCGGCTGGTCAAGGTGACCGACGCGCACGGCCGCGCGCAGGACCTCGTCTACGGCGCGGGCGGCAAGCTGGAGAAGGTCACCGCGCCCGGTGGCCGGTCGCTGACGTTCACCTGGGACGGCGCGCACGTGGCGAGCGTGGCCGGTGACCCGGTGGACGGCTCCCAGGTCACGTGGACCTACCACTACGAGGGCGACAAGCTGACGGCGGTGTGCGCGCCGGTGACCGCGCCCAACTGCACCCGCTACGCCTATGACAGCGGCTCGCAGTACCGGGGCGTCGTCCAGGACGCCGAGCCGTACGGCTACTGGCGGCTGGGGGAGGCCTCCGGGTGGGCGGCGGCCGATCTGGGCTCGGGCGCGGGCACCGCCGAATACAGCAGCGTCCGCAGCAGCGTGGCCTACGGCAAGCCGGGCGCGCTGGCCGGCACCCCGGACACGGCGGTGGAGTTCAACAACTCGTTGGTGATCCTGCCGCAGTACGCGCTGGCGCATCTGGGCGATCAGGTGTCGATGGAGATGTGGTTCAAGACCACCGGCTCCGGTGTGCTGCTGGCGGCCTCGGCCAACTACGGCTCGGTGCCGGAGGGGCCGATGCTGTATGTCGGCACCGACGGCAAGCTGCGCGGGGCGTTCAAGGCGGTGGCCTCCCCGATGGCGTCGGCGGCCGCGGTCAACGACGACCAGTGGCACCACGTGGCGCTGACCGTCGCCGGAGCCGACCAGATCCTGTACCTGGACGGCGCGCAGATCGGCACCATGACCGGCCAGGCCGACCTCTGGCGCCCATCCGCCGCCCTCGGTAACGGGATCGTCACGCGCGGCTCGGCGCCGGGACTGCCGACCGGGACCGGCACGCAGGAGTTCCCCTTCCGCGGGTTCCTCGACGAGGTCGCCGTCTACGGCAAGCCGCTGACCGCATCCGAGGTGGCCTCGCATTACGCGGCGCGGGCCGGGGCGCCGCACAAGCTCACGAAGATCACGCTGCCGTCGGGGCGCATCTGGGCGACCAACACCTACGACCCGGGCACCGAGCGGATCACCACCCACGCCGACCAGCACGGCGGCACCTGGAAGATCGGCGCCCCGGCCACCGACCGGGCCACCGGCAAGTCGACGGTCACCGTGACCGACCCCAACACCAACACCCTGAAGTACGTCCACGACGCCTGGCGCGGCGACCGGCTGGTCAGCCGGACCGACCAGCTCGGCAAGACCACCACGTACGAATACGACACCGGCGGCTTCCCGGCGAAGGTCACCGACCCGAACAACACCGTCGTCGAGCAGGTCAACGACGCGCGCGGCAACGTCACCGCGGTCAAGACCTGCCGGGCGGCGGGAAGCTGTCAGACCACCTGGCGGTCGTACTATCGCAACACCGCCGACGAGTTCGACCCGCGCAACGACCAGATCACCATTGGTCGGGACGCGCGCTCGGCCGGTGCCACCGACAACACCTACGCGACGACGTGGGAGTACACCGCACGCGGTGACATGGCCAAGGTGACCAGCCCGGCCACCCCGGACTTCCCCGCCGGCCGGTCGGCGACCTCCACCTACACCGACGGCACCGAACCGGCCGTCGGCGGCGGGACCACCCCGCCGGGCCTGGTGAAGTCGGAGAAGAACGCCAAGGGCGAGGAGAGCACCTACCGCTACAGCGCGGCCGGTGACCTGGCCGAGCAGACCAGCCCATCCGGGCTGACGATCAAATTCACTCGTGACACGCTGGGTCGGCTGATCTCCCGCAAGGAGATTTCCACGGCGAACGCTGACGGGATCACCTCCACATTCACCTACGACGGAGTTGGGCGGGTGCTCACTCAGACTGGCCCAGGTGTGAAGAACGAGGTCACCGGCGTCATCCATACTGCGCAGACCCGCTACGTCTACGACGTGGACGGAAACATGCTCACCAACACCTTCGCAGACCTGACCGGCGGCGACCCCGAGCGCACGACCACCTACACCTACGACGCCGCCGGCAGGGTGGAGTCGGTGACCGGCCCCGAGGGGGGCGTGGTCCGTTCCACGTGGAACGATACCGGCGTTCCCGTATCAACGATCGATCCAATGGGCACGGTCTACACCTATGCCTACACCAAGCGTGGTGAGCCGGCCTCCACGACGATCAAAAACTGGACCGGCAGTCCGGTCGCGCCCCAACCCGCGAAAGACGTGGTGCTGGAGTCACGCTCCTACGACCCGGCGGGTCGGCTGGCCACCCAGGCCGACGCGATGGGCCGTAAGACCTCCTACACCTACTTCACCGACAACCGGCTGTCGCAGGTGATCGCCGACGACGTGCGGCTCAACGGCTCCACCACCCCGGCGGATGTGGTGTTGCAGGCCAACACCTACGACGCGGCCGGCCACCTCACCAAGCAGGTCACCGGCGGAGACAAGGCCATCACCACCGACTACGTCTACGACGCCGCCGGCCGGACGACCTCCACCACATTCGACCCTACAACGCTCAAGCGTAAGAGTGCCTACGAATACGACGCGGCCGGAAACGTCACCAAGAAGACCTTCACCGGCGCGGGCAGCACTCGGACCGAATCCACCCTGTACGCCTACAACTCCCTGGGCCAGGTGACCCGGCAGACAGTGGAGAATGGCGCCGACGACTTGATCTCCACCTGGAGCTACGACGATCGCGGCCTGCTCATCGAGGCGACCGACCCTCGTGGCAACGCCTCCGGCGCCAGCGCCGCCGACTTCGCCACCACCATGCGCTACGACATCATCGGCCAGGTCATCGAGTCGAAGTCCCCGCAGGTAAAGGTCGAAAAGGCCGGATCCATCGCTGACGGGCGGCCCACGGTGAAGTACGGCTACGACAACACCGGACTGATGACCCACACTGTGGACGCGGAAGGACGGACGGTCACCTCGGCGTTCGACAAGGCCGGCCGACTGACATCAGCCACCGCAGCCCCCTACACTCCGCCGGGCGGAAGCGCGCTCATTCCGAAGGTCAGCTTCGGCTACGACGCGGCGGGCCGCAGAACCAGTGTCACCGACGAGCGTAACTACGTCACCTCCACCGAATACGACGCGCTAGGTTACCCCGTCCGAGTAACCGACCCTGGTCCGTCGGGGTCAGGTGGGCAATGGGTGTCGGAGTTCGACCTGCTCGGCGAGCAGCTTACGGTGATCGACCCGGCAGGTACTCGACGCGAAGCCACCTATGACGACCTGGGCCGCAAGATCACCCAAACGCAGATCGAGCGCAAGCCCACCGCCACGGCGTTCACCACCACCCTGACCTACGACAACGCGGGCAACCTCATCAGGAGCGTCGCCCCGGGCCCGGGCAGCAAGACCACCAGCTTCACGGTCAACGCCGCTGGGCAGGTCACCACCGTCACCGACCCGCTCACCCACAAATCCACCATCGGCTACGACTTCCTCGGCCGCTCGGCCAAGGTGACCGATCCGCTGGGCAATGCCACCGAGGCCGAATATGACCTCGCCGGACGGCAGATCGCCGCCAAGGACCTCGACAGCACCGGAGCCGTCGTCCGCGCCCTCGGCTTCGGCTACGACCCGGCGGGCAACCCGACCAGCATCACCTCCGGTGAGGGCCACCTCACCCGGCGGACGTTCGACGCGCTGGGCCGGATGACCGCGCTGATCGAACCGGTCTCCGCCGACAAGACGATCACCACGACGTTCGGCTACGACGCCACCGGCGCCCGCACCCGCCTCACCGATGGCCGTGGCAACGCCACTTGGACCAGCTACAACACCCTGGGCCTTCCCGAATCCGTCATCGAACCGGCCACCACCGCCCACCCCACCGTGGCCGACCGGACCTGGACCACCCTCTATGACGCGGCGGGCAACGCGACCGCCACGTTGCAGCCGGGCGGGGTGCGCATCGACCGGACCTTCGACCACCTGAACCAGATGGTTAAGCAGACCGGCACCGGCGCCTCGGTGGCCACCCCCGAGCGCAACGTCACCTACGACCCGGCGGGTAGGGTGACCGCGATCGGCGACTACACCCTGGACTACAACGACCGGGGCCTGCTGACCACGGTGTCCAAAGCCACCAACCAGATCGCCGCCTACGCCTACGACGCCCTCGGCAACCCCACCCAGCGCGTCGACGCCACCGGCACCGCCAACTACACCTACGACGACGCCAACCGGCTCAAGACCGCCGGCGACCCGGTCACCGGGCGCACCTGGACCTACGGCTACGACAACGCCGACCGGCTCACCAGCCAGACCTCGGCCAACCCGGTCAACACCCAGACCTACACCTACGACGCCGTCGACCGGCTCACCTCCCACACCCTGAAGAACAGCACCGGCGCCGAACTGTCGAAGATCGTCTACGGATGGGACAAGGACGACAACCTCACCACCAAGACCACCTCGGGAACGGCGGGCGCGGGCGCCAACGTCTACGGCTATGACCGCTCGGGGCGCCTGACCTCCTGGACCGCCCCCGGCGGCGCCACCACTGCCTACGCATGGGACGACTCCGGCAACCGGACCAAGGCCGGGAACAAGACCTTCACCTACGACGAACGCAACCGGCTGACCTCCGGCGCAGGCGTCGACTACACCTACACCCCACGGGGCACGCTGGCCACCGAGACCAAGGACGGCACTACCAAGAACCTGGCCTTCGACGCCTTCGATCAGCTCATCTCCGACGGCGAGACCACCTACGGCTACGACGCGCTCGGCCGGATGATGTCGCGGACCAAGGGCGCCGACCAGCAGCGCTTCGTCTACTCCGGCCTGACCAACGACATCGCCGCCGTCACCGACGCCGCCGGCGCCGTCCAGGCCAAGTATGGCCGCGACGCCTTCGGCGGCCTGCTCAGCCTCCAAGAAGGCGGCGGCCCCGCCCTCGCCGCGATGACCGACCTGCACGGGGACATGGTCGCCACCTTCTCCGGCACCGCCGTGGTCGACTCGACCGCCTACGACCCCTTCGGTGAGGTCACCCACCGCTCCGGCGCCCAGCGCGCCCTCGGCTACCAGGGCGAGTACACCGACCCGGACACCGGCAAGGTCAACATGCACGCCCGCTGGTACCAGCCCGGCACCGGCGCCTTCGCCTCCCGCGACACCGCCACCCTCAACTCGGACCCGTCCGTCCAGGCCAACCGCTACACCTACGCCAACGCCAACCCGCTGGTCAACGCCGACCCCAGCGGACACAGCGCGCTCCGAACTGGGGGCACCTCCATCCCGCTGTTCAACGCCGACGCTAGCGGGTATAGCGCGCTCCGAACTGGAGACACCCCCAGCGAAGGCACAACTGGAACCACCTGGCAATGGCCCAGCACCGACTTCAACTGGGGCGACTACATCGAAACCTCTGGCAGAAGCTGGGACTGGACCCCGCCGGAGGTCACCCCGGGAAAGCCGTACTATGCCTGGCCCGATCAACCATGCGAATGTCTACCGATCGGCACACCACTACCGAAGGACTTCTGGAAGGGCAGTCCCGAGGAGCAAGAACTCTTCATGGCGCTGTGGGATCCATTCGCCACCGAGGATGAGCGCGCTGGCCTATGGTCAAAAATATTGAACCTGGCAGTCATGCTGGCCGGAAAGGCAATGGGCCCTGCTCCCGACAGCGGGCCTCCCGCACCAAAGGAGTGTGTGGACAATTGGGCTAGCGCAAAATGTCGCCAATTTTTTGTCGGAAACTATTGGGACGGCAAGAAGTGGCGCAAAAAAAGTGCAGAGCAAATCGCGAAAGAGCGCACTCTCGGTATAACTGGAATTATCATTGTTCCCGAACATGTAAATATAGACGAGTTTAAGAAGGTATGGGATAAGCTTTATAAAAAGTATGTGTACAAGGAGAAGATGCCCTTCTGGTGGAATGTTCAACAAGAGCTTGCTCTTGCCATCAAAACATGTCAAACTATCGGGGCTCAAAAGTGTGGGGGGAAATGGTACGGCCACCTGGTGGGTGCACACACCGAGGTCGCGGCCGAACATAACGTCACCTTTGCAAGCGGCGGCAGTATTTTCGGTGGAAAAGCCTTCAGGGCTTTGATGCGTTACGTCAGACCTGGATACGGCCTAAAGTATATAGCTAGTCCAAAACATAACATGAATTCCCAGGGGCGCATCTCTGGGCCGCCGACCTATGGCCAAGAGGCGCTTGAACGATCTGTGAGCGTAACCAGCCAAACGAGAGTAGCCTACGACCCCGTCACGGGAGAATACGTTGTCTTCAATCCAACCAGAGAGGAAACGGGAGAATGGCACGGTCACGTGCGTAGTTGGAATGAGCTCGACCAAAAGCAAAAAAACGCCCTTCAGAAGGCGGGCATTGTAAATCGCAAGGGAAAGCCTATTTAGATGAAGTATCACGAGGTGCATCCGAGCAGTCCGGAAAAGTTGACATTCGCCATAGAATCGGGCGACGTCAATGCCATTCGAGAACTCCTGGTCTCACTCTCCTTTTATCATGACGATTGGCGATGGGTTCAAGACAGATGCTTGGAGCTAAGCGCTCACGAGAACGAGTATGTGCGAAAAGTTTCCATTATCTGCCTTGGTCACATAGCTAGGATAAATGGTGATCTAGACTTGGTGTGCGTCATCCCGCGCCTCCGCGAATTGGCACTCGACCCCAAAATGCAAGATGCAGTCGAATCTGCATTTTCGGACATATCGATATTCATTCCCGAGGTGAGGGGAAATATCGATTCAGACGATTCTTGACTCGACGACGACGATTTAATCTCCGTAGCATTAAATCATATCATTTATGCAAGATTTATAATCTCCAGAAATGATGGAATCGAACGGTGTTGGTACTCCCGAAAATTCCCCAGTCGTAAAGCAATTGCACATATCTAGACTGCGGCTCGAGGATTGGATCATCGGGCGTATTTGATGACCGTGTATTCGGTATGTCGGAGTTATGAGGTATCCAGAAGGTGACGGGTTGACCGCCAAAGATCGGGCGTGAAGTGAGGCGGTACGGCTGCGCACGGCTGAGACGTTCGCGCAAGGCAATTCCTAGTGCTTCGTTCCTTCTTGGGCGGCTAGATTAGCCGTACTATCAGGGCCCAGCGGGTCGTTGACAGGCGGTGAGGCGGTGCCGAAGCTCCTGTTCGC
>NZ_JBVJHH010000068.1:0-36809 GCF_055586905.1 Streptosporangium sp. NPDC048886 | reverse complement strand
GCCGGTCGATCCCCCACAACGTGTCGTCGCCGACGCAGTAGCAGCCGTGGAAGTAGGTAACTCCGTGGGTGCGGCGGTAGGTGGCCGGCAACCGGCCCGGCCGCCCCCGGCGGGCCCAGCCCGCCCCTGCGGTGGGGCGAATGCCCAGCGGCCCGAACTCGTCGAAGGCAAAGACCCGGTCGGGAAAATGCTCCAGGACGTGCTCGATGCGCTCCAGCTTGGTGTCGTAGTCCGGATCGCTGGACTCCTTCCAGGTCGTGGTGCGCTGGAAGGTGATGCCGTGGCGTGCCAGCAGGCAGCGCAGCGCCTCCCGGCCGATGCCGATCATCCGGCCGGGTGCTTTGCGCAGGTAGGTCAGGAGTTCACGGATCGACCAGTGGGTGAAGGGCTGACCGAGTTTGGTAGGGCGGGTGGTGGCCGTCGCTACGACGAAGTCCTCGTCGTCAGTGCTGAGCAGGCGGGGACGGCCTCCCGCCCATCGAGGGTCCAGGCAGGCCAGGCCGATCTCGTTGAATCGGTGGATCACATCGCGGACGGTGTCTTCGTCGGCGGCCACCAGGCGGGCGATGACCGGAACGGTGTTGCCGCCGGCCGAGGCCAAAAGCATCATGGCCCGCCGGTAGCGCACCGAGTTGGTACTGCCCCGGCGCACGATCTGCTGGAGTTTCTGCCCCTCCCGGTCGGTCAGCCTGCGTACCCTGACGGGTTCTGCCACTACGCCTCCCCGCGCCGAGCTGGATCTGTCGATTCACATCCAACCCGTCTGGGCTTCACCAGCGCGGGCAGCAACCCGGTGAACGTTCCCGGTCACCGCACTAGGAACCTAGGCGGTGGTCCCGTGCCGTCTTTCGTCGCCGGAGCTCGGCCCGTGGCCGCCGCGACGCAACCCCGGCCCAGGGTCCGTCGTTCGCCGGTGGCCGCCGGGGCTGGACGCGCACGGGCTGGCCGAAGCGCTGGCCGGGGTGGCCGAGCGGTCCTCGGTCGCGGTCAAGGTGACCTGCGAGCTGCCGGAGCGGCCTGCGGCGGCGGTGGAGGCCGCCGCCTACTTCGTGGCCAGCGAGGCGGTGACCAACGCGGCCAAGCACTCCAGGGCCACCCTGGTGCGGCTGCTGAAGGAGGAAGGTCACGACGTGCCGGCCGCGGTGGGCGACGCCGGCGCGCTGCTGCAGGCGGTGGCCGTCGAGCGGCCCGACGCGGTGGTGGTGGACGTACGGATGCCGCCCACCCATACCGACGAGGGCCTGCGCGGCGCCCTGGAGATCCGGCGGCGCTGGCCGGAGGTCAAGGTGTTGGTGCTGTCGCAGTCCGTGGAGAAGAAGTACGCCACCGAGCTGATGAGCGGCAGCATCGACGGCGTCGGCTACCTGCTCAAGGACCGCGTGGCCCAGGTCGGCGACTTCCTGGCCGCGCTGGACCGGGTGGGTGCGGGCGGGACGGCGTTCGACCCGGAGGTGGTGCGCCAGTTGCTCGCGCGCACCAGCCACACCGACCCGCTTGCCCAGCTCACCGCCCGCGAGCGCCAGGTGCTGGAGCTGATGGCGCAGGGACTGACCAACGCCTCCGTCGCCCAATCCCTGCACGTGTCGCAGAGCGCGGTGGAGAAGCACGTCAACGCCCTGTTCGACAAGCTCGCGCTGTCGCACACCACCGGGTACAGCCGCCGCGTCCTGGCGGTGCTGCGCTACCTCGGCTCCTGAGCTGCTGCGGTTTTCCGCAGGTGGAGTGGGCGGCGCACCGCATTCCGCGGCGAAGTCGATCTCCATAGCGTTGAGCCCATGATGCAGACGATGATGAACGTGCTGGTAGCGACGGCTGTCGCGGCGGGCGGCCACAGTGTGGACGTACGCTCCGACCTGGAGAAGATCGTGGCGGGCAACGGTGCCACGGCCGCCCTGGCGCGGGTCTCCGACGGAGACCGCACCTGGGCGAGCGCCGCGGGCGTACGCGACATCAAACGCGGGGGACGGCCATCGCCCCACGGCTACTTCCGGATCGGCAGCGTCACTAAGACCTTCATCGCGACCGTGGTGCTCCAGCTCGTGGACGAGGGCGAGCTGCGGCTCGACGACCCCATCGACCAGCACCTGCCCGGCCTGGTGCCGGGCGGCGAGCGGATCACGGTCCGTCAGCTCCTCAACCACACCAGCCACCTGTACGACTACATGAGCGAGCCCGGATACTCGACCAACCGCTGGCGCGGCGACGCCCGGTTCCGCTCCTACCAGCCGCGCGAGCTGCTCAAGGTGGCCTTCGCCAAGAAGCTCCCCGACGACGGCAAGTGGCACTACTCCAACACCAACTACGTGGTGCTCGGGCTGCTGGTGGAGAAGCTGACTGGCAACCCCTACGGCGAGGAGGTCACGCGCCGCATCCTGCGCCCACTGGGGCTGCGCCACACGGTGGTGCCGGGCAACCGGGCAGGGCTGCCGTCGCCGCACGCCAAGGGGTACGAGCCGATGCCCGAACTGATGGACGCGACGCGGATGAACCCCTCGCTGGACTGGGCCGCGGGAGAGGTGATCTCGACCACGGCCGACCTGGAGCGGTTCATGTCGGCGCTGCTCGACGGCAAGCTGATCAGCAAGACGTCATTGCAGGCGATGCGCACGACGGTCGAGACGGGAGCCGGGTTCGGCTACGGGCTCGGACTGCAGGCCTACCCGCTGCCGTGCGGCACGGTGTGGGGACACAGCGGCGAGCTGATCGGCTACCTGACGTTCGCGTTCCGCTCGGACTCCGGCAAGTCGATGACCCTGTCGATCAACCCCTCGACCCGCAACCCGTCCACCGAGGAGGTCATGGGCATCGCCGTCAAGGTGTTCTGCGGGACGGCGGACCAGCGACGCGGTTGATGGTACGACCGTCCGCAGGCAGGAGGCGACCTGCGCCAGGGCATACGCTGCCTCCCAGATCGCCTGGCGGATCGACTTGGCGGCGGTCAACTCGTGAGCCGTCACGGGGACCGGCATGACCGCGGCCGGGAGGCCGCTGGGCCAGCCAAAAGGGCCCGCAGCCGCTGCAAGAGGCGCCGCTGCCCGAGCCTGGTGTCCTGTCTCGAACGAGATGGCGCGTGGACTTGTAGCTGACCTGGGATACGCAACTCGGTGAGACAAGGGACGTCTCACCGAGTTGGCGTGCGAAGAAGGCGGCTGCTTCTTGAGCCGCATGGACCCGCGCCTTGGTGTTGGTCGCTGCGGGGTCGAAGAAGTCCTCATGGCGGACAAGAGGACCGGCCGAACAGCCCGTCGCTATGGGGATCCCTCCAGGTACGAAGCGCCGCCAGAACCCTGGAGGGCGGCGTATGAGGCGTCCGCCTTTGGCCGGTGGCGTACCGTGGTGAGGTCAACGGCTGGTCAGTCCGGACAGATCTCGCGGGGAGGCTGTAGGCGCTCGAGTCAGGGGCTGACAACGATACGGCTCAGCGTGATGTCTCACGATCAGCGGCCTACTAGTCGCGTGGATCTGAGCAGAGGGACGGTGGGAAGCGCAGCACCCAGCGCCGCTGCCATGGGGTTTCGACGGCCCGATGATGATGGTGCTCGCGCATCCAGGCGACGGCGTCAGCCGGGTCGAGACCGGCCAGGATTGCCAGGCAGGCGACGACCGTGCCGGTGCGGCCGACGCCACCCCCGCAGGCGACCTCCACCGCGGCGCCCGCCCGCGCTCGCTCGTACAGCGCACCGATCTGCTGTACGGCTACATCGCGGTCGCGGGGCAGCAGAAAGTCGGGCCACTGGATCCACGCGTGCGGCCACTGCAGCTCACCCTCGTGGCGGCGGCGAAGCCGGTCGGAGCCCAGGTAGAGGCCGAAATCGGGACATGGGCCCCTCCGGCAGCGGATGGCGAAGACCGCGGCCGCGGATCCAGGTGCCGTCGGGGAGCCGGAAGGCGCCTGCGAGCGGCGGCCCGCCCACCGGACGGGCTGTCGTACTGTCCACGGAGTCGTTCATGGGGTTCTCCTTGTGTCGTTCAGCAAGCGGAGCTGTCTTTTTCAGCGAGCGGTGCTGTCAAGCCGCCGCCGTCCGCGGTGATTGGCGACATTGATCCGGTTGCCGCACACGTCGGGCCTGCAGTACATGCGGCGCCCCCCGCGGCTGATGTCGACGAACACCCCTCGGCAGCCCGGGGCGGCGCAGGCGCGGAACCGGTGGTGCCCGAGCGCCCGGACGGCGCCGAGCAACCCGATGCCGATGAGCGTGGCCAACTCCTCGGCCAGCGGTGCGCCCGGCCTGGTCGGGACGTACCACTGCCACCGCCCGCTCGGATCGCGCTCCAGCACCGGCCTGAGCCCTGCCCGCCCGGCCAGCACGGCGCCACCCGCGACGGCCTGGTTCTCCGTCTCGGTCTCCACGACGCCGCGCACCTCCCGGCGCAGCAGGTGAACCTTGCGGACGTCGTCGTCGCTCGGCAAACGCCCATCTGCCACGGCGTCGAGCCGCAGCCCGTGCCCTGCAAGGAACTCCATCAACGCGTCCGGGGTCGGCAGAGCCTCGCCCGCCTCGCCCTGCACGGTGGGCGAGGTGTTGGCCAGATCGCCGGCCAGAGTCGCTCCGACCGCGTAGTCGGTGATGGAGATCCGCACGCTTCACCTCATCTCGGTAACCGAATAAACGGAACTATACCCCTTACATTAATTGCGTAACCGAAGGCGGCCGAGACGACGCGAGTCCGGCCGAGGGCCGGTAAGAGCAAGCCATGCACGGCGGCGCAGCGTGCAGTGAAGAGCAGGTCAAGGGACGCTTTTGCCGGCGAAGCACCGCGTCGACCACGAGTTCGCGCAGCATGGCCTCGACCAGCCGGCATGTCATGCTCCCGAGGCTACGGAGGGTCGGGGGGTCAGGAAGGAGGCAGGTGGCCGTACCAGGGTGCGGAAAACCGCAGGTTCAGACGGACGGGCGCCTCATTCCGCCGGGAGAGCGGCTCGACCACCGCCGGCCCCTTCCATCCGCGGCCACTACGGCACCGACAGCCTGACCACGGCCCGCGCCGAAGGCCGACTCATCGACAACCTGATCCACACCAGCGATCACGCCGACGTCGTGGAGCGCGACTTCGGCATCTGGTACGGCCCCGACCAGCGGCACCTGCTCACCACCCCCGTAGACAGGAGCACCGCATGAGCGTCACCCCCCACGCCCGGCGCCCACTGCCGATCTTGAGCGTCGAGCAGATCGCCGGCCTCAAACCGCAGCTCGCCGACGTCATCGAGTACCGCAAATCCGGGCTGTCGCTCAACCACATCGTCGGCTGCCCGCTGGAGTGCGGCTACTGCGTCCGCCACCTGTTCGACAACTTCGCGATGAAGACCTCGCGGGCGCTGATGAGCGACGAGGCCGCCGTCGACCTGCTCACCGGCCACCGCTACTTCCAGCCGCACCTCACGCCGATCCAGGTGTTCAACCGGGCCACCGACCCCATGTTGCCCGTGGTCAAACCGCACACCCTCAACGTGCTGCGGCTGCTGGATGAGCGCGGCCTGACCAACCACGTCCTGGTCATCACCCGCTGGCGCGTCGACGCTGCTGACTGCGCGACCCTCAACAGCTTCCGCAACATCAAACTCACCGTGCTGGTCACGCACTCGGGCATCGAACCGGTGGACTCGGCCACCGCCGCGGCCAGCCTGCGCACCCTGTATGCCTGCGCCGACCGGTACCGCACCGTGCTGTACTGGCGGCCCATCGTGCCGGGCCTCAACGACTCCGACGACCACATCCAGCGGGCGGTGGAGCTGTCGCGGCACGCGCACGCCACGGTGTTCACCGGCCTGTTCCCGGCAGGAGATCGCCGCCTACTACCGCGACCACGGCCTGCCGGAGCCGTACGAGGGCACCACCCGCCGCAAGATCATGCCGGAGGAGTCCGAACAGCGCATCCTCAAGGCGTTCCACCGGCCGGCCGACCACGATGCGCCGTGAGGTCCGCTGTTCCGCAAGACGAGCTGCGGCGTCGCCTACGCCCACGGCGAGGCCGACTACAACGGCCACTACGGCATCCGCGAGCTGTGCGACATCTGCCCCATCAACCAGCTCAACCTGTGCCGCGCCGCCTGGAAGCAGCCCGATCTGGCGACCGTCACCGCCCATGCACGGGAGGAGGCAGGTGACCGGGACGGCGCCGAGCGCCTCGCCCGCCAGGCCGCCGACGCCGGTGACTTCGGCGTGCTGCGAGTGTTGGCCCATGCGCGGGAGGAGGCAGGTGACGGGGAGGGTGCCGAGCGCCTGTACCAGCAAGCCCTCGATGCCGGCGACCCCTTCGCGCTGGGGATGTTGGCCCGGCTGCGGGAGAAGGCAGGGGACTGGGAGGGCGCCGGGCGCCTCGCCCGTTTCGGCTTGACCCCCGAAGGGGAGATCGAAGGGCCCTGGAGCCCATAGCCCAGGTGTGGTCGTCCGGAAACGGTACAGCCGCACGGCCTCCTCCCGGTCGTGCTCCTCGACGGGGTACGGGGTGCCCCACCGGCTGGTGCGGTCGACGACGACCGCGCCCGCTTGCGCCCGCCCCGGACACGACGGTGCCGTAGACGACGGGAGGCGGCTCTCGTGACCGGTTGCGGCCGTCAGCCGTCCTCACCCCGCAGCCGCTTCAGGGCCTCGCCGAAGGGTAGTTCGGCGACCAGCTCCTTAAGGAACGACGCATGCGCGTCACGCAGGTAGACGACGAAGGACTCGGCGATCAGTGGGCGGCCAGCAGCGGGACGCCCACATACCCGTCGGCCCAATCGGGCTGCTGGCGCCTGAGCGCATCCCGGCCCACCCGCATAGCCAGGGCCGCCTCACCGAGCCAGCAGTCCTTGGCGCGAAGACGACAGCCGCTTCAAAGCCCTTACATGTTGTTGTGCGCTACTCGTCTGACCAGCTCACGGGCCGGAGGGCAATCGAATCCCCGCGCCGCGCAGTAGTCCTCAAAACCCCTGGGCAGCCACTCGTCGTTGTGTAACTGTGGGTGGCGCGGGAAGTAGAGGGCGGCCCACGCGGCGAAGATCAGCGGCGTCCACCCCGATTCGATCTTCCACTGAATGACGGGTTTCTCGTCGCTACCGGGCGTCTCCACTTCGATCTCCTGCAGCGAGGTGAGCGCAATGGTGTGGGCAACCCCGTATGGCAGAAAGATCCTGGGCACCGGGGCAAGGCTCTTGTTGCTGGGGACGATGGTGATCGACCGGTTGGTGATGGTGAGCGGCCCCGATCCCACCCCCCGCCAGCGGGGCCTGACACGGCCGAAGATCTGATCGTAGCGTTCAACGATGCTTACGGCGGCCCAGCCGTCCGGCTGGAGAATCACCTCATTTCGTTCCAGGCTTAACGTGGTGGTCCACTGCGGCAACTCTCGGCCCTGCTGCATGAAGTCGGCCAGCCGATGGCAGGTGAGCAGCAGAAACTTGTCCTGTTGGGTTAGCTGGCCGCTCACTGGTGGGCCTCCACCCATTCCGCGATGTCCAAAGGTGGTTGTGCCTTTCTCGCCCGCTCAACGCTTTTCGATCACGTGTCGAAACCTCTGACGTTGAAGATGGCGGAGTGGTTCGCCTCATATGGATCAGCTCGGGGTGACAGCCATATGAATGTCCATCAGCGGATCCATCAGGCCTGTCGTTGAGGAGCGTGTCACCAGGTACACGCGAGCCTCGTACAACCAGGTCGGAGACGTTCGCCGACTGGGTTGGTCGGCACGACCTGACGGGCGGCCAGGCGCGTGTAAAAGGGCCGACAGCGACGACAGCCGCCGGGCGCGGGTGCCCGCGTCGTGGCCGCAGCCACCCGCTACGAGCGGGCCCGAGCCAGCCGGGCCGCGTTCCGGGCCAGCCGGGCCGCCCTGCAGAGCCAGCGGCAGGGCCGGAGCGATCGCGGCACCGCTGTCCTGACGGGGTGCGGGCCCTGCCGCAATGCCCCGGCAGCAGCGGCGGGCTCGGGCAGCGGGATCGACCACGGTGCCAGAGTGGGTGGCCTGATCGGCATCGGGCTCGACATTCTCTAGAGGATCAGCGCGGGGGCGTCGGTCGGCCGAGAGCCATTCATCGCGCTGGCCAGTGCAGACGGACATGACGACGCCCCACCCAAAGGCTTCCGTTCTAGTGGTCGTCTCTGCAGGTCAGAACTACTCGCAGTTGATCCAGTCGACCCTGGTCGAGTTGTAGGAACAGGAGTCGACGAGCCGCGCGGAGGCGTTGCGGATGGAGGCGCTGTCCTTGTCGTTGTTCCAAACCTATGCTCTGCGCCCCCAGAACACGGAGCTGGTGCCATCGCTGCCCTGACCACTGCGGATGGTGAGCTTCTTGCCAGCGCCGAGCAGGACGTCGTCGCCGAAGGTGTAGGTGTAGCCGGTCTTGTCTCTCAGCGTCCAGCCGGCCAGGTCGATCGCCCGGCGGGTGGTGTTCTTGATCGTCACGTACTCGCCATTCAGCGAGGCGTTAGATGTATTGACCCGCAGCGTTGTTGACACGACTGATCGGGGGCTGTCCTCCGAGTGCGGTGTGGCAGCGATGGTAGTTGTAGGCGTGCAGGAAGTC
The DNA here is from genome assembly GCF_055586905.1 of Streptosporangium sp. NPDC048886. NCBI lineage: Bacteria > Bacillati > Actinomycetota > Actinomycetes > Streptosporangiales > Streptosporangiaceae > Streptosporangium > Streptosporangium sp. NPDC048886. The sequence continues at coordinate 28,306 of NZ_JBVJHH010000068.1, read as the reverse complement.
GCGTAGCGCCTGGGTGCGCTCGTCGTTGCCGGCATAGGGGCGCACGTAGGCCCACTCGTCGAGCAGAGCGCGTTGAAGCGTTCGACTTTGCCGTTGGTCTGCGGTCGGTAGGCGCGGGTGCGTTTGCCGCTCGCGCCGAGGTCGGCCAGGGCTTGGTGCCAGACGGTGGCTTTGCGGTAGCTCCAGGCGTTGTCGGTCAGCACGCGTTCGATGCCGGGAATGCCGATGGTGGCGAAGAAGGCCGCGGCGCGGCGCAGGTAGCGGCTTTCTCATCGGGGTGGACCTCGCTGTAGGCGATGCGGGTGTGGTCGTCGACGGCGGAGTGGATGTAGTCGAAGCCGGTGATGCGGCGGCGGTCGGGGCAGGCGGCGCGGCCATGAATCCGCCAGCCGCCGCCATCGGGGATGCGGCCGAGCTTTTGACGTCGATGTGGACCAGCTCGCCGGGGCGGGCATGCTCGTAGCGGCGGATGAGCTGTCCGGTGGGCCGGTCGAGGAAGGACAGCCGGTGCAGGTGGTGGCGGGTCAGGATGCGGTGCACGGTGGAGGGGGCCAGGCCCAGGATCGGGCCGATGCGGGCCGGGCCGAGTTTGCGGCCGGTGCGTAGCCGGCACACGCGGGCCTCGATGTGAGCTGCGGTGCGGGGTGGCGTGCGGTCTGCTGGGTCGATCCAGCAGACCCGCCTCTCCTTCGGCACGCCAGCGGCGGACCCACTTGTGTGCGGTGGCGCGGGAGATGCCCATCTCGGCGGCGACATGCGCGACCGGCCGACCGGCCAAGACGCGTTCGACGAGGAGCCGTCTGCCATGAACGGTCAGGCGGGCATTACGGTGGGGCACGAAGATCTCCGTGTGTGGTGTGGAGCCTAGACACCTCCACCACATCGGAGGTCTTCGCTATTGATCAAGCCCTGCTGTCAACAACGTTCATGGTCAATACAGTTAGAGCGCAGGTCCGAGCCGGGCGAGTCGTAGTAGACCTTTATGACCTGAACCGCGGGAAGCGCGGCGGCCTGGGCGGGCACAGCAGGGGCAAGCACGGCCAGCGCAACAGCAGCGGCTACGGCCAGGGGAAGAACGCGCACCGGTAGGGCCTCCAGCGTGTGAGAGATGAGACGCCTGTGAGACGGCTGGCCTCGACCGCTGATTGGCTGGTGAACGGCGTTCTGTTGGGGCTCCAGGGCCCAGCCGATGCGGTACTCCACCCGGCGATTGCGGCGATTACATGAGCGCCGCGCCGTCTGAAGCCGCTCACACGATGGGGGAGGGACGGCGTTGGTCAGCCGAAGCACGGTGGTCCAGGACATCGGTCGACGCTGTCCGTGGTCGCCCTGGATGCCTTCCCATAGGCCGCTAGGCCGCGAGCCCAGACGGCGAGGTTCGCTCGGGAGCGGATCCGGGCGATGCTGAGCAGCGTCCAGCTCGCCAGGTAGACAGGGATCACAGGGGCGGGCAGGCGGCGGTAGGCGAGCCAGACACGGTTGCGGGCGACCATGCGGTAGAAGGTCGCGTGCCGGGCGGGGTCGGTGGCTTGTGGTAGATGACGACGTCGGGCGCGTACCAGCCGGTGCGCCCGAGGTCCCACAACCTTCAGCTCAAATCGATGCTCTCCTGGAAAAGGAAGAACTCGCCCGGCCAGCCGCCGGCAATCATGGCAGAGCAGGTACTGCAGGCACCCGACGTGCCTGTTACGGATGTTCAGGCCGCCGTCACCGTGATCGGCCGCCGCATCGTCAGCCATGACCGATTCCATATGAGGTTCGACCTCGCCGGCGCGGATCTCTCCCGCGCTAACCTCATCGGCGCGGACCTCTCTGGCGCAAAGCTCATCAACGCGAACTTCACCGGCGCAGATCTCTCCCGCACCAATCTCTCCGGCGCAAAGCTCACCGGTACGAACTTCACCGGCGCGGACCTCTCCCGCGCCAACCTCTCCCTAGGGCCTGTACGGAGTTGAGATCAGCAGGACTCGCCTGCGCTTTGGTCCTCGATCCTGGTAGGCCGTCGCCATGGCACGTGGAGACCTCGCCGATGAGGAGTGGTTCTTCCGCGCCAACCGCGCCTGCCTGCGCCGACGCCGCATCGAAGCTGTCATCCCGGAAAAGGCCGACCAAGCGGCCAACCGCAAGAAACGCGGCTCCCGTGGCGGCCGCCCGGTCAGCCATGATCCAGATCTCTACAAGCAGCGCAACACGGCCGAGCGCTGCATCAATCGGATCAAGGAATGGCGCGGGCCGGCCTTCCGCTTCGACAAGACGTCCGAAAGCTACCTCGCCGGCCTCCACCTACGCGGAGCCATCCTGTGGATCCGGAGCCTTCAGTCCATCTAAAGATCCGAGTCCGTACAGGCCCTAAAAACGGTAGTGCTGGATGGCCGTGCCCTTGCGCGAGATGGAGGTGCTCCAGGCGGTCAGGAAGCCGGCCAGGCGGGTGGTCCACGGATAGTCGGCAACCTCGGGCTCGCGGCCCAGGAAGATCTCGCGTACCAACTTCATGCGGGGCTCCATGCGCTCGATGTCCTGCGGGGTGTCGAAGCCGGGAGACCTCAGGTAGGGGGCGACGGACTGGGTGCCGGCGTACTTTCTGGCCGCCCACACGTGGAACCGCGTGTAGCCGTTGAAGCAGATTTCCCCCATGGGGAAGTGGCGGATGAGGCGGTCGAGGAGGGTGGCCAGCTCCTCCTTGGACAGGAACCCGATCAGGCCGTCGGCGACGATCACGGCGGGGCGGTCGGCGGGGATCTCGTCGATCCAGTTGGGGTCGTTGAGGTCCGAGCCGATGGTGTGGGCGTGGGGGCGTTCGGGGAGCAGCAGCTGCCTGGCCTTGGCCACGCCGGGCAGGTCGACGTCGTACCACTCGACGGTGGCGGGCGGGTCGACGCGGTAGACGCGGGTGTCGAGGCCGGCGCCCAGGTCGAGCCCGATCGCGTCAGGATTTTTGACGATGAACTGCCGCACGATGTTGTCCATGACCAGCGAGCGGTGCGCGATGCCCACGATGGGGCTGGCGGAGAGCTTGAACTGCCCGGCGTCGTAGTCGATCTTCCTGACGACGTCGTAGGTCGTTTTGTCGCGCAGGATCGGGTGCTTGGCCTGGTAGTCGAGCGCCTTGCCCGCCAGGGTGAGCCAGAGCGTGCTCTCCAGTGGCGTGAGGTCGGGGAGGGTGATGGCCATCGTGTCAGTCCTTTTCCTGTGGTGATTCGTCCAGCGCGGCCCTGGCCGCCTTCAGCGCGGCATCGTCGGTGAACAGCCCGTGGGTGTAGAGCTCCAGCGTGGGCAGCGCGAGGCGGCGCAGCGCGTCGGGGCCGAACCGCTCGTAACCCAGCGCCCGCGCCAGGGCCGGCGGCATGGCCAGCGTGGCCACGCTGTTGAGCACGCTCAGCACCGCCAGCGCCCGCACGTCCGAGGACGGCCGCATCGAGCCGTCGGCGATCCCGGCCCGCAGGATCTCCTCGGACTCGTCCACCAGCGTGTTGACGAACGTGGCCGCGGTGGGGGTGTCCTCCTCGATCGCGCGCAGCATGTACTGCACCTGGAGGCGGTATTCCTCCGGGTTGGACAGATATTCGCGGAAGAGGTCCTGCATGCCGCTCGGGCGGGCGCTGTCGGCCCGCTGGACCAAGATGCGCAGGACGTGGTCGTCGCAGACGCTCCGGAGTTGGTCCTTGCTGCCGAAGTGGTGGATGACCAGGCCGGCGCTCACTCCCGCGGTCGCCGCGATGGCACGCAGGTTGGTCTTCTGGAAGCCGTCCCGGGCGAAGTGCGCGATGGCCGCGTTGCGGATCTTGGCCTGGGCGGTCAGGTCCGACGATGCTGAACACATGTTTAAGATATTAAACATGTGTTCAATGTCTGGCAAGTCACAGGGGAGAGCCCCACACCGGAGGGGGCGCGGGGCTCCGGAGCCTTGGGCAGCGGCGGGTAACACGGCACCACGGTCCGCACTCGGCGGGCAGATCTCGCCATGGACTGCCGGTATGGAATCGCCACATCACCGCGTTGAACTGCTGCCGCAGACCCGGGATCGGGCCTCGCTCACCCAGAGCAGGTGAGGGTCGATCAAGGACCATTCCTCATCGGTGAGCTCGCCACGCGCCATAGTTGTGGCCTACCAGGATCGAGGACCAAAGCGCAGGCGAATCCTGCTGATCTCAACTCCGTACACGCCCTAGGAGTCTGCTGAAAATCTTGCCGTGATGTGTTCGGGCCGTGGGCTGAAAGGTCAGTCGCCCCGGCCTGAGGACAAGGCAGGCACCGGCGCGCGGCCGCTATGCCGGAGCGGCAGTCAGGACCCAGGCGTCATCGCTGCGGGTGAGCCCGCGGTTGACCAGGGTGCGCAGGTTGAGCGCGGCAGCGCGTAGGTGCAGCCAGGCGTCGTTGTTGATGGTGCCGATGTAGCGCAGCCGGCGGTTTCCTCCGGCCACGACCCAGGCCACCGCGCGCTCGACCGGTGGCCGCCAGCGCCGGTAGCCGTCCTGCCAGACCGGATCGGTGGCGGCTTGGCGGCGGGCGACCGCCTGCAGGTCATGGTCGGGGCGGATCTGCACTACCCGGCCGCCCCGGGTGGTGGTGCACCGCTGCCGCAGCGGGCAGGCGGCGCAGGTTGCGGCGTCGAAGACGGCTCGCCTGGTGCCGGTGGTGGCGGTGGCGCCGGTGAAGGACGCCGTCTGCCCGGCCGGGCAGACGGCGGTGCCGGCGGCGGTGTCGATGGCGAAGTCGTCCAGGGTGAACCCGCCCGGCACGGCCGGGCGCAGTGGCGGCGGTTTGATCAGCAGCCGGTGCCCGGCGGCGGTCAGCGCCCGCCGGCACGACCCGGACGAGTAGGCGGCATCGGCCACGACCTCCAGTCGCTGGTCTTCGCCGGCCAGTAGGTCGGGGGCCAGGGCGGCCTCGTGATGGGTCGGACCGGCGCCGGGCCGCACGGCGACCGCGGTCAGCAGGCCGGTCTCCGGCTCGACGGCCAGGTGCGCCTTGAACCCGTCCGCGGTGCGGGTCACCGTTTTGTGGATGTGGCGGGCCTCGGGATCGACGGTGGAGACCATGCGCTCGGGCGCGGTGCGCCGGGCGATGCGCCAGCGCCCGTCCCGGCCGTCGGAGCCCTCGGCCGGCTCGACATCCTGGCCCGAAACCAGCGCCAGGATGCCGACCGCGGTCGCGGCCGGCTCGTCCAGCACCTGATCGCAGATCGCGGCCAGCAGGCGGATCGCGTCGGTGACCAGGGCATCGACCAAGACGTCCCGGGCCTGGGCGTCGTTCCAGGCGATACGGGGTTTACCGGGATCGGTGTAGTCGCAGGCGGTGCAGCAGGACGCCGCGGCGTGCGCGGCGCCGGGCACCTCGCGGATCACCCGGCGGATCGCGGCGATGATCTGGGTGACGGTGTCCTGGGTGGTCACCGCATCGTCCAGCACGGCTGAGTCCAGCGCCCGCCGGTGTCGGCCGCGCAGCACCCCGGTTTCGGCGACGACCGCGCCGCACGGCCTCGAAGATCCGCTCTGGTCTCCTGGAGCGGGCCAGGCGGCGCCGGAAGTAGGTCAGCAGCGACGAGTCGAAGGCGGTGTCGTGCAGGCCCAGCCCGCAGGCGGCCTTCCAGCGCAGGTCGCAGCGTAGTTCCTGGACGGCCTCGGCGTCGGAGACGCCACACAAGGTCTGCAGCACCAGCGCCGTGGCCAGGATCTGCGGCGGCATGCTGGGCCGCCCGTTGGGCGAGGGGTACATGTCGGTGAACATCGCGGCCGGAAACAGCGCGGCGCGGTGCTCAGCCAAGAACGCGAACACGCTGCCGGGCGGGATCAGGTCCCGGCAGGTGGCCCATACGTCCGGTCCGACCGGTCCGCCAGCCCACTGACCTTGCATAACACCAGTCTGACCCCACCGCTGTTCACGGCGAGGTCAGGCCTCTACATCTTCAGCAGACTCCTAGGGCTCGCACTCGATCGGGGATGACCTCAGGTCAAGCGTCCGGAGTACTGAGGGAGACTCAGGTTGAGTCGGGTCAGCTCGCCGTACAGGTCGACGGCCTGCTGGGAGGCTTTCAGGGCGTTCTGGTGCTGGCTGACGTTGCGCAGGCGGTTCGCATGGGTGAGATGGAGCGCGGCTCGTCGCGCCGGGTCTTGAGTGGTGGCCAGGCGGTGGGCGGTCAGCCGGATGGGCAGGGCGGCGATCCCAGGTCGAGGTCGATATGCCGACCGGACGGCAGGCAGGCTTCGATGGCCTCCAGAAAGGGCCGGTTCGATGTCGGTCAGGTTGGCCAGGGCGGCGAGGGCGGCGCTACCGGCGTTCAGCATGAGCTGGCGGTGGGCACCTCAGACAACAGACGCTGGGTGACGGCGTACACCATCGACAAGATCACGAAACATGATCCCAGGTGACCCGGACCAGCCATTCGGCGCCCCAGAGCCCTTCCTCCCACCGGACGAAGGGCTCTGTGCTTGAAGTACTCGAGTTTTTGAGCCCCACACCCGCTCCCGAGGCCAACCGAATGGCTCCCGCTGACCGTCCGGGCGGGCCCGCGCGGGTGCGGGGGACGCGGGTCCCCCGCACCCGGAGTCCTATATCAGCGGCACCGCCCGGTCCAGGGCGGGCGGGGCCACCGGCCCCTGCCGCAGGTAGGCCCGCATGGCCTCGTAGTCGCGGTTGCCGCGCACGGCGTCGGTGTACCCGGCGAAGGCGGCGTAGCCGTCGGCGCCGAGAAGCGTGTAGGCCAGCGCGGCGAGCCGGTAGGTCCTGCCGGTGTCGAGCGGCTGCCCGTTCACGATCACGTCGGCGGGGTTGATCCTGTCACCGACGGGCCTGGTCGCGTCGAAGGAGAAGCGGACGTTCTTGGACACGGCCAGCGGCGCGAACTTCACGGTGCCGTTGGCCTGCGCCTGCCACTGCTGCTCCAGGGCCTGCTCGATCTGCGAGCCCTTGACGGTGACGGTGAGCACCGGGTTGGCGTAGCCCCAGGCCGCCCACGACTCGCCCATGAGCACCTGACCGTCGCTGTCGGCGGGGTTGGCGCCCTTGGCGAACCTCAGGTCGCCGCGCAGGGAGTTGGAGCCCTTGGTCGGGGCGACGGCCACCATAGCCAGGTCGGCCTTGCCGCCCTCGGTCCGCTGCGAGTCGAAGTAGGCCACGTCGGCCACGGTGTTGCCGAGCGTGCTCTGCCCCGTCGCGTCGCGGGTCCTGGTGAGGTCGCCGGTGATGGTCCCGTACGGCTTGGCGTAGGTCTCCTTCTGCTTGGCGTTCCAGTGGTCGACCAGCTTCACCATGGCGGGGTCGGGGGTGACATCGCGGGTCACTGGGTGGTTGACCGCGGTGGTCTCGGACCTGATGACGTCGCGGGTACGGTGGTCGAGCTTCAGGTTGATCTCGTTGATGAGGCGGCCGTGGTTGGCTGCCTCGACGACCGGGCGGGGATTACCCGCCGGGTCGGGTAGCGAGCAGGTGAAGTACCAGTGCCAGTGGCCCGTGACGATGACGTCGATGTCGGGCGAGGCGTTGGCGGCGAAGTCCCAGATCGGCCCGTTCTTCTGATCGGCGCAGCCGTTGTAGTCGTCTCCGGCCTTGCCGCCCTCGTGCACGTTGGCGACGATGGCCTTGACGCCGCGCCGCTTGAGGATGGCGGCGTACTTGTTGGCCGTCTCCACCAGCGGCAGGTTGTCCAGTGACGGCTGGTAGGAGGTGGAGCCGTCCACCGTGGTGGGCGTGGTCAGGTTGATGAACCCGACGGGGATGCCCTGGAAGCGCTTGATCACGTACGGCGGGAGCACCGGACGGGTGTCGCCCTTCCGCGTGATGTTGGCCGTCGAGATGGCGAAGTCGGCGCCGTGGAACTGCCGCCCGTCGGAGTCGGTGAAGCAGCTGTCGACCCCGATCTCGCCGAAGCACTCGCCCTCGCCCATGTGGTCGCGCAGGAACTCCAGGGACCGGTCCAGCTCGTGGTTCCCGACCGCGGTGAACTCCACCTTGATCTTGTTCAGGAACTCGATCGTGGGCTCGTCGGCGTGGTAGGACACCTCGGTCGGCCAGCCGCTGAAATCGTCACCGGCCGAGAACGTGACCGTGTTCTCATGGCCTTGCCGGAGCTTGTCCAGATGCGTCGCCACGTACGGCGCGCCGCCCACCACCAGGGTGTTCCCCTGCGGATCCTTGATCGTCCCGTCGGTGGCGTTGTTCTGCGGGGTGATGTAGCCGTGGAAGTCGGTGAGGGACAGTAGTTGCACGTCCACGGGCTTCGGGTCGGCCAGTGCCGGTGAGGCGGAGGAGGCCAGAGTGACGCCTAAGGCGACGACGATCCACTTACGACGGGAATGCACACATACTCCTCGATAGGGATACAACGGGAGAAAAAACTGGTGGTTCAGCCCTTCGAGCCGGTGAACGCGATCCCAGCGATCAGCTGCCGCTGCATGACCACGAAAAGAACGATCACGGGCAGCGAGGCGACGACGGACCCGGCGAAGAGGATCGGGTAATTGGTCAGGTACTGGCCGCGCAGCGAGGCCAGCCCGGCGGAGAGCGTCATCATCTCCGGGTCGGTGTTGACCACCAGCGGCCAGAGCAGGCTGCTCCAGGACCACATGACGGTCAGCAGCCCGAGCGCCAGCAGCCCGGGCCGCACCAGCGGCAGCATGATCCACCAGTAGATCTGCAGCGGGTTGGCGCCGTCCAGGCGCGCCGCCTCGTCCAGTTCCCTGGGCAGCGTCTTGAAGAACTGCCGCAGCAGGAACGTGCCGAAGGCCCCGAAGACCCCGGGGGCGATGAGCGCCTGGAGGGTGTTGAGCCAGCCGAGCCCCTGCATGATCTCGTACCGGGGCAGCAGGAACAGCTCCCCCGGCACCATCAGCACGGCCAGGAACAGCAGGAAGATCGGCCCGCGCCCGGGGAACTCCAGCCGCGCGAAGGCAAAGGCTGCGAGCGAGCAGAGCAGCAGCTGCCCGGCCGTCACCGCCGCCGTGACGATCACGGTGTTGAGGAACTGCCGCCCGAGCGGCACGGTCCTGAACACGTCGGCGAAGTTGTGCCACTGCCAGGAGGGGACCGGCGTGGGCGGCACCCGCATCGACTCGGTGACGGTCTGCAGCGAGACCACGAGTTGCCAGACGAACGGCGTGATCATGATCAGCCCGCCGGCGAGCAGGACCGCGTGCACGATCCAGCGCCTACTCATAGTGGACCCACCGCCTCTGCAGCCTGAACTGAAGGGCGGTCAGCGCGAGGATCAGGGCCAGCAGCACGACCGCGATCGCGGCTGCGTAGCCGCGGCTGTTCTGCACGAAGCCCTGCTCGTAGAAGAGGTAGACGATCGTGCGGCTCCCCGCCAGCGCCGGGCTCTTGGTGTCGATCATGAGGTAGACCAGGTCAAACACCTGCAGAGCGTTGATCAGCGTGATCACCATGACGAAGAACGTGGTGGGCGTAAGCAGCGGCAGCGTGATGCGGAAGAACTGCCGCATCCTGCCTGCGCCGTCGATCGCGGCGGCCTCGTAATAGTGCTTCGGGATCCCCTGGAGCCCGGCCAGGAACAGCACGGCGTTGTACCCGAGCGAGCTCCAGATCCCGACCACCGCGATGGCGTAGATCGCGAACTCGGGGTCGGAGACCCAGTAGGGCCCGTCGATCCCGATCTCGCCGAGCAGGTAGTTCATCAGGCCGAAGTCGCCGTTGTACAGGTAGCGCCAGGTCAGGCCGACGGCCGCAGGCATGGTGACCACGGGCAGGAAGTACAGCGTGCGGTAGAAGCCGAGCCCGCGCAGCCCCGGCACGTTGAGCAACGCCGCGATCACGATCGCCAGCGGCACCCCGATGAGCACGAGCACGGAGTAGAGCAGCGTGTTGCGCAGCGCGCCGAGCATCTCCTCGTCGCCGAAGAGGGCGGCGAAGTTGTCGACGCCCACCCACGTCTGCCCGCCGAACACGCCGGACTCGGTGAAGCTCAGGTAGAGCGTCTGGACGATCGGCCACAGGTAGAACACGGCCAGCCCGAGGGCCATGGGCGCGATCAGCCCATAGCCCCAGAGCCAGTCGCGGCCCGGCCGCCGCCCCGGCCGGGCCGCCGCCTTGGCGGCGGCCCGTTCCTCGATCAGCAGCATCCGCTACTCCTTGGCCAGGATCTCGTTCATCTGCGCGGCGATCTCCCTGGCGGCGTCCGCGGTCGGCCGCTTGCCTGCCCATGCCTCGGCGAGGAGCTTGTTCTGCACGTCCTGCCACTTGGCGGTGTTCAGGGAGACGGGGTACGGCACGCCGTGCGGGATCGAGGCGTCGAACGCCTCCTTCAGGTGGTAGTTCGGGAAGGCGTTGAACCAGCCGTCCTGGGTGCCCGCCCGCGAGGAGACCGAGGCGCCGCCGGTGTCGCTGAGGATCTTCTCGGCCTCCTCGGAGGAGAGGAACGTGGCGAACTGCGCGCTCTCGACCGGGTGCTCGCTCTTGGCCGAGACGGCGTTGGCCAGGCCGAGCAGGATGACGGCCTCCTGCGCCGGCCCCTTGGGCAGGGGCGCCACGTCGACCTTGTCGCCGCGCTCGGTGTTGGCCTTGAACGCGGTGGCGAGCCAGGAGCCGCCGTAGTACATGGCGTACTTGCCGGTCATGAACAGCTGTACGGGATCGGTGTCGGTGGTCGCCTGGGCGGGCGGGGCGACCTTGTCCTTGTTGATCATGTCGGTCCAGAACTCCAGGCCCTGGATGGAGCCGGGCTCGTCGAAGCCCGACTTCTTGCCGTCGGCGGAGATGACGTGGCCGCCGGCCTGGATCATCGTGGGGTAGAAGCCGCCCTGGTCCCACATGGGGGCCAGCAGGCCGTACTGCTTCTTGGCCGGGTCGGTCAGCTTCTTGGCGGCGGCCCTGAGGTCGTCCCAGGTCCAGTCGGCGGTCGGGTACTTGACGCCGGCCTTGTCGAAGAGCTCCTTGTCGTACCAGAGCACGGGGAGGCCGACGTCGCGCGGCATGCCGTACAGCTTGCCGTCGTAGCGGTAGCCGTCCACGATCGCCTGCGGGAAGGCGCTGACGTCGGCGTTCTGGATGGGGGCGAGCACGCCGCCCTTGGCGTACAGGCGGACGTTGAGGCTGTTCATCCAGAAGACGTCGGGGGCCGCGCCGCCGGCGGCGGCGGTCTGGAGCTTGGTCCAGTACTGGTCCCAGGGGGTGATCTCCAGCTTGACCGTGACGTTGGGGTGCTGCTTCTGGAAGGCGTCGATGATTTTCTGGGTGCTGGCTTGGTCGTTCTTCTCCCAAATCGCGTAGCTGATCATGATTTTTCCGGACTTGGTGGTGGTGTCGGTGCCGGAGCCACAACCGGCCAGGGTCACGGCCAGGGCGGCGACCAATGCCATACGCAGACGCACGGGGGGTTCCTTCTCTGGAAGCGTCGGAGGTGGTGGTCAGGGTCTCGATCGCGAGGGATCGGCGCGGAGGGCGGCGCTCCGCTCAGAATTCGGTGTTGGTGAAGCCGGTCCGCGCCACGACATCGCTGTATCCGTTGACGTCGAAGTCCTCGGCGTAGAAGAGGTGGAAGCCGGTGGCGTCGGCGGCGACGGCGGTGGCCGACTGGCTGCCGGCCGTGTTCGGGTTCATGCGCTCGCAGGGGAACCGGCCGGCCGTCGTCCCGTCGGCGTTGAAGCCGCGGGCGTACACCTCGAAGGAACGGCCGGCGTTCCAGATGTCGGACTCGGTCCAGCCGACGACGAACCGTCCGCTGTCGTCGACGGCGACGGACGGCGATCCCTGGACCGCGCACCTGTCCACCGACGACACCCTCCCGCACAGCGGCGGGTACTCCTTGCCGCCGTCGGAGACCGTGTTCGGTGCGTACTTCCCGAACGCGACGGGGTTCTCCGCGAACCTCGATCCCAGGGAGGGCGTCAGACCCCGCGTCCGCACCCGCCAGACGGTCTTCACGTCGCCTCCGGTGACCGCCACGTTGTCGCTCCAGGCGACGACGCTGTCGCCGCCCGCCGTCGTCGCCACCGCGGGGGCCAGGTGCTCGGTGGCCGCGCTGGTGTTGATCTTCGTGGCGGCGGCGACGGTCGCGCCGGTCGCCGAGACGCGCTTGCCGTACACGTCGGGCGCCTGCTGCCAGACCACGGTCGCGGTGCCGGCGCCGTCGACGGCCACGTCCGGCCGGTCCCCCGCGCCCACCTGGACCGGCGCGAAGGCACGCGAGGTCAGCGAGGCGTAGCCGGCCGCGCGGACGGTCTTGGTCGGCGCGTCCTCCCAGACCACCGTGAACCCGCCGTCGCCCCGGACCGCGATCCTCGGCCGGGTCTGGTCGCCGCTCCACTGCGGGTCGTTCGCCCAGATCGTCGAGCTCAGCGTGCCCGACGGCGAGAGCCTGCGCACCGCGATGTTGTGCTCGCCCCGGCAGTCGCCGTCCTCGGCCCAGGCGACGTAGGCGTTGCCCGTGTCGTCGACGCCGGCCGACGGCTGCACGTGGTTCCAGCCGGTCGCGCACCCGGCCCCGCCCATCGAGACCTTCACGGGGCCGGTCACCTGCTGCCCGTCGTGGTAGATGCGCGCGTAGACCTCGGTGCCGTCCACCGAGGCACGATCACGGTCGTCCTCCCAGGCCACGGCCGTGTAGCCGGCGCGCATGGCGGCCGCCCTCGGCGCCCGCTGGTCGTCGGGGCCATTGGCGGCCATCTGGAGCGCGGCGTCCGGATAGGCGGAGGGGACGAACTTGATCATCTCGTCCAGCATCGCGGCGAAGTCCGCGTCGTACGCCGCGTAGATCCCCGCGTCGTCGATACGGATGAAGGAGTCGTCCGAGGCGGTCAGGGAGCCGGCGTTGAGGTTGTGGGATCCGGTGTAGACGTAGCGCCGCGTCGCGCCGCCCGCCGCCGCCGACGGCCCGTCCACCAGGATGATCTTCGAGTGGAGGTTGTCGGGCGCGCAGGTGTCCCCGGCCGGGTAGTGGCAGCCGCCGGGCCTGAAGGTGTGCACCACGATGCCGCCCTTGGCGAGCTCCTGGGCGGTCGAGACCGTCTGGTTGCCTTCGGCGACGAGCACCTGGACGCCGCACCCCTGCTGCTTCTTCGCCTTGAGCGCGTCGATGACGAGCGGCCTGTCCGTGGCGAACTGCGCCTGCGCCACGCGGATCGTGCCGGGGCAGCCCACGTCCTTGATCATGGCCGCGACCAGGTCGGCGCTGTCGTAGGTAGCCTGGTCGTAGACGGTGTCGCGGGGCTCCATCCAGACCGTGACCTTGCCACTGGCGGAGGTGAAGGGCGCCTGCCACGTCGTCCGCACCCGGGAGACCAGCGTGTCGAACACCTGCCGGTAGCCCTCGGCCAGGCCGGCGTCGCCCGAGCTGATCAGCATGTTCTGGTGGAGGCCGTTGTCGGCGCTGAGGTTCTGCGAGCTCTGCGCGACCACGTCGGTCCTGCCGTCCGTGAGGCGGCTGAACACGAAGAACTTGTGGTGGTTGATGTCGGTGTCCGGGCCGTTGCAGCCCATGGTGCAGAGCGTGACCGGCACGCCGGCGGCGGCCAGCTCGTCGAGCAGCGGGTCGTGACCGGACCCCTCGGACACCACCCGTACGTCGACGCCGCGATCGTGCGCCGCCACGAGCTCGTCCTTGACGGTCCTGATCTCCAGCACGTACGTCGCCACGCGCAGGGTGGAACCCGGCGCGGCCAGGTCGATCAGGCCCAGCAACCGCGTCAGCAGGGAGCCGTCGAGCGTGCCGTCGACACTCGGCCTGCTGAAGTACGCCGACAGCTCGGGAGTCGCCGCACGGGCCGGGGTGATCACGCCGAGCAGGCAGGATAAGCCGATGAGGATGACGGACAGGCGTCTGGTCATGCGTTCCTCTCTCCACTGAGGTTTCGTCGGATGCCGCGGGTCCAGGCCGCCACCTCGGCCTCGGTCTCCGCCCGCTCGCGCGGCCAGCCCTTGACGTCCGGCCGCGTCTGCCACGGCTCGGGGCCGGTCTCCTTGCGGTACTCCACGCCCAGCGCGGCGAGCCGGCGCTCGTGGTGGTGCAGCCGCGCCCGGAAGTCGTCGAAGTCGCCGCCTGCGGGGCTCCACACGACCTCGGCGAAGGCCGACAGGCGGGGGAAGGCCATGTAGTCGAGCGCGCGAGGCGAGTCGATGTGCTCGGTCCAGAGGTTCGCCTGTGCGCCGAGCACGCGGACGGCCTCGGCCTCCGTGAGCTCCGGCGGCACTGGTTCGAAGGCGTGGACGTCGCGCAGCGAGATCACGCTGCCGATCGGGACCGGCTCGTCGGGCCGGTCCGACTGCCGGAAGTCGAGGTAGAGCTGCGTGAAGGGGCACGTGATCACGTCGTGCCCGGCCCTGGCCGCCACGACCGCGCCGTACGTGCCGCGCCAGGACGCCACGGTCGCACCCGACGGCAGGCCGCCCTCGATGATCTCGTCCCAGCCCAGCAGACGTCGCCCGCGCGCGGTCAGATGGTCGGAGAACTGGCGGATGAACCAGCTCTGCAGCTCGTCCTCGTCGCGCAGGCCGAGCTCGCGGATGCGCCGCTGGGCCGACGGGCTCTCCCGCCACTGCGTCTTGGGGCACTCGTCGCCGCCCACGCAGACGTACTCGCCGGGGAAGATCTCCATGACCTGGTCGAGCACGTCCCGGTAGAAGGCGAGCGTGGCGTCCTCGACGTTGAGCACGTTCGGGGAGACGCCCCACTGGGTGGCGACCTGCAGCGGGTCGTCGAGGTTGCCCAGCTCCGGATAGGCGGCGATGGCGGCCTGGGAGTGCCCGGGCAGCTCGATCTCGGGCACCACGGTGACGAACCGGTCCGCCGCGTACGACACGATCTCGCGCAGGTCGTCCTGGGTGTAGAAGCCGCCGTGCGGGCGGCCGTCGAACAGGCCGTGCCGGCGGGACCCCAGCGGGCTCTCCCTCCGCCAGGCGCCGACCTCGGTCAGCTTCGGGTACCCCCTCACCTCGAACCGCCAGCCCTGATCGTCGGTCAGGTGCAGGTGCAGCACGTTGAGCTTGTGCGCGGCCAGCAGGTCGATGTACCGCAGCAGGTCGGGCTTGGGCAGGAAGTGCCTGGCCACGTCGATGAGGCAGCCGCGCCACCGGAATCTCGGCCGGTCCTCGACGGTAACCGGGGCGACGAGCCAGTCCCGCTCGCCGACCGCGCCGCTGCGGAAGGCCGCGGGCGGCAGCAGCTGGCGCAGGGTCTGCGCGCCGTAGAACGCCCCCGCCGCGTCCCCCGCTTCGACGCGTACCCCGCCGGGGCGCACGGTCAGGCGGTACGCTTCATGGCCGAGCCCAGCTGCCAGGGTGAACTCGATCGCCCCGGGCCGCGCCTCTCCGGGCGGCAGCGGCAGGCCGGTCACGGGGGACAGCACGCCACGCAGCCAGCCTTCCACCCGCGCGAGCTCGGGGGGTGCGGCGATCACTGTGGCCGTGGTGAGGGTGAAGGGCTCCGTGCCGTCTCGGGTGAGGTGAACGGGTCGTGGCAGCAGCAAGTCAGGTCCCTGAGGGGTCGGAGGTCGGGGTTCGGCGATTGTGTCGCCGTACGGGCTGGGCGGGCTTGCGTTGCGGTGAAGTACCGCCCCGATGAGGATTTATGATGAAGTCCACCATTAAGATTCGTCAAGAAGGGTTATCCGTGACGCACTCCGTGACTGGCGGCGACCTTCAGCGGCTCCGGCGGCTCAACGCGCTCTCCGCGCTCGCCGTCCTGCGCGCCGACGGCCCGATGACGCTGACCAAGCTCGCCGAGCGCGCCGACCTGGCCAGAGCCACCATCAAGGTGGTGGTCAGTGACCTGATGAAGCTGGGCTGGGTGGCCCAGCTGGACCCGAGCGGCGGCGAGAAGGGCAGGCCCGCGCGCCGCTACCGGTTCCGCGGGGAAGCGGGCCGAGTGCTGGGGCTCGACATAGGAGCGCACAAGGTGCTCGCGGTCGTGGCCGACCTCGACGGCAACGTCCTGCACACCACGCGCGAGCCGGTCACCCCCGAGCAGCCGCGCGCCGAGCGGCTGGCCGCCGTCGACAGGGCCGTCGACGCCTGCCTGACCGGCTCCGGCACCTCCGCCTCCGACGTCTGGATCGCGGTCGCGGGTAGCACGGGCTACGTCGACCTGCAAGGACGCGTCGTCCTGTCACGGGCCATCCAGGACTGGTCGAGCGTGCCGCTCGCCGATCACCTCGGCGCACGGCTCCGCTGCGCGGTCCTCGTGGAGAACGACAGCAGGCTCGCCGCGCTCGCCGAGTGCCGCAGGGGCATCGCCCGCGACACCCGGAACCTGATCTTCCTGCACATCGGCCGGCGGGCCGGGGCCGCCGTCGTACTCGACGGAGTCCCCCTGCGCGGCGGTGGGGGCGCGGCGGGCGAGATCGGCGTGCACC
The DNA here is from genome assembly GCF_055586905.1 of Streptosporangium sp. NPDC048886. Lineage (NCBI taxonomy): Bacteria > Bacillati > Actinomycetota > Actinomycetes > Streptosporangiales > Streptosporangiaceae > Streptosporangium > Streptosporangium sp. NPDC048886. The sequence goes on along the minus strand of NZ_JBVJHH010000068.1, from coordinate 12,008 downwards.
CGCTGTTCAACCTGGGTCACGTGGGCGAGCTGCTGCAGGCCGTCCCCACCGTGGAACCCGGCACGCCGCCCGACGCGGTCGCGGGGGCGGTGTTCGAGGCCGCCAGGCGCGGCGACGCCGGCGCGCGCGGCGCCGTCCTGCGGTACGTCAAGGTGCTCGCGCTGGCCACCTCCGCGATGGCCCTCACCGTCGATCCCGACCTGGTGGTGCTCGGCGGGGGCTTCTCCCGGTCGGCCGACGTGCTCCTGGAGCCGCTGAGGGACGAACTGGAGACGATGTGCCTGCGCACTCCGGAGCTGCGGGCCTCGGTGCTCGGCGACGAGTGCGTGGCGGTCGGCGCCGTCTGTTACGGCGTCGAGCGCCTGTCCAAGACGCTCTTCAACCCCGAGACCGGCCCGTTGCCCGCGGATACCCCCATCATTAATGGTTGAGTTCACCAAATATCGGGAGCGTGCGTGAGGACGGCTGGTTGTGACTTCAGGTGCCGGGCGGCCACGTAGGCGCGGCTGAGTTTGGCGTGCCGCGCACGGGCTTGACGCCGAGGGCGCCGGTCATGGCATCCAGGCGACCGGGCTCGCAAGGCGGGCTGAGAGGGAGAGGGTGGTGGGCGTGACAGGTGATGCGGTTGAGGAGTTCGAGCGACACCGTTCGAAGCTGTTCGGGCTGGCCTATCGGATGCTGGGTTCGGCTGAGGAGACCGAGGGCGTCGTCCAGGACGCCTTCCTGCGTTGGCATCGGGCGAGCGCCTTGTCCGGTGCCAAATCTCGCTCATAGCGCTGGCCTGCGGTTTCGCGCCTCGTCAAGCTGCTCTGCGATACTCGTGGATCAGACCGCAGACAGCGCTTCGCCGCTGTATCGGCCCAGGACTCCCGAAGCTGCGGCGAGCCGCAAAGTGGCTCTGCATAAGTGAGCGGCCGCCCATGGGACTCCGATCCGCTCGAGGCCTGGGGAAAACCGATCGCCCAGCCATGAGACAGAGGCATACGGTCCAAGCCATGCATCTCGTTGTCGTGAAGGGTCCCGACAAGTGGACCGTTTGGAACGGGGAAGCGCTCTGGGGCGAGGCATCGATGCTCATCCGGCCCGACGGCCGGCACTTCGTCTTCTTCCGTTCCTGTCGCGCCGAAGCGTACGGGCCGCTGGTACACGCTGCGGCAGAGCACCATCCACACGATCTCTGCACCGAGCTCAGCGAGTCCGATGTCGACTCCCGCCGCCACCTCGCGGAAGCAGGATTTACGATCGCTCGCACCGAGCACATCTACACCCTGTCCACCGACCCGCACGTCACCGGCCTGTCCAGCACGGCTGCTCCCGCCGGATTCACAATCGTCACCGCTGACCAGGTGCCCGAGAAAGGGCTCCGGGAACTGGACGACGAGCTGCGCCAGGACGTCCCGGGCTGCGCGGGATGGAAATGGGACCGGCAGGAATTCCGCCGGCAGACCTATGATTCACCGGATTTCGATCCAGCCACCTACCTCGTGGCCGTCGATCAATCGACCGGCCGATACGCCGGACTCGCCCGGGTCTGGGGCAGCCTGAGCATGCCGCGGCTGGGCCTGATCGCGGTCGGCCGCCCCTACCGCCGCCTCGGTCTCGCCAGAGCCCTGCTGGCGCGCGTGTTCGGCCTCCTTCACCAGCGGGGGAAAACGTCTGTGATCGCTGAGGTCGATGCCACCAACCTCGGATCCACCACTTTGCTGAGCAAGATCGGAGCACGCCGGGTCGGCGGCTCCATTGAACTCATCCGTCCGAACGCTCTCGGACCCGTGCCGACAGAAAACCATGGTCTTCGAAGGCAGAGGGCCGAAGGATGACCGTCGAGACCCTCAAGTCACCCGCGGGGTTACTTGGGGTGCTGATAAGAACCGAGTCACGCGCCCCAAACGCGCGGCATCGTCGCAGGTGACTGCACGTGACCGGGATCCCGACCGAGATCCACAGGCCGGTGGTGCCAGGCGTTTTCACGCCCGCTCTGGGGCACGTCATCCGCCCGCGGCGTCCTCGGCCTCCCAACGTAGCAGGTCGCCCGGCTGGCACTTGAGTACCTCGCAGAGCGCGGCGAGCGTCGCGAAGCGCACCGCCTTAGCGCGGCCATTCTTGAGTACCGCCAGGTTGGCGGGCGTGATCCCTACGCGGTCCGCGAGGTCGCCCACGGACATCTTCCGTCTGGCCAGCATCACGTCGATGTCGACGACGATCGGCATCAGATCACCTCGTCCAACTCGGCCTGCATCTGTGCCGCTTCGATGTCGCGCGCGACGGCCTGGGCGAGCAGCATCCGCAGCACGAGCACGATGAGCGCGACCCCCAGGATGGCCAGGCCGACCCCGCCCATGATGACGGTGACGCCCGGGTCGGCCCGCTGGTCCGGCGCGTTGAGGGCCGTGACTGCGAACCACAGGAGGGCAGCCGCCACGATCGCGCCGATCACTGCGTCCACGTACCGGAAGGCGGCGTGGGAGAACACGGTTCCGCGTCGCACCATCGTCACCAGCCGCCATACGCTGACCAGGGCGACCTGGACCGACACCATGCCCAGGATCGTGATCACGCGCAGCGGGGTCAGCGGGAGCGACCCGTCCTCCGGGTCGCTCCCGCTGGCCAACACCCACACCATCAATGCCTGTACGAACACGGTGCCGGCGAGCACCACCACGAGCACGGCGCGAAGCGCACGCACTGCCAGCTTTCCCATGACCTATCCTTCTATCGAGTTACGATGAAAATCTATCGAATCTCGATAGGTGAAACAAGGGCTGAGCCAGACCGCCTAGCCCTCCGGGGCCCCGGTAGCAATGGGGAATTTCCAACGGGTATCCAGCTCAGAGCCCCAATTGAGAGCATTGAGAGCCTGGAAGACGGGCCGCCGACCTGGATATCCGTTGTTTCCTGCACCGTTGCTACCGATGTTCCTCAGACCCCTGATCCGCGACGATGCCGCGCGTTTGGGGCGCGTGACTCGGTTCTTACCAGCACCCCGTGTTCTCCGAGTCACCCAACGGCCCGACCGGAGCATCTCCCGTCGAAGAAGCCCCGCGCGACCCACCCTGCACCAATAAGTGTTCTCGTTCGAACCCCGCTGCCAGGGACTGCCTGGCTCACAGAAGACCGGCATGTCCGTGGCGGTGCTGAAATCCTCGTGTAGATGCATTTCCAAGCCCTGGTCCCAGGTGAGAGAGCGTCGGAGCTGGGCGGGGAGAACTGAGATGGTCTGTATGAGCGCGTCACGAACCTGGGAGGGCCGCCGATCGTGACCGAGATCCCCGTCCTGCGTGCCGGGGCGGGCACCGGCACCGAGGCGCCGATGACGTCCTGACGTGCCACATAACCAGAGTCCCCGCCTTGATCGACGTCGCCGCGGTGGCCGCAGTGGCCGCGGTGCTCGTCTGCGGCGCGCATCCGGGCGCCGGATCAGGGCCGGCGCGAAGTGGGGCCTTCGATGATCGACGACGTGCGGCGCGCCACGTCGCGCCCGCACGGCATCCAGGATGGGGGAGGAGGATCGGCCGGACGGCCCCTGCACCCTGAACCACCCACCCGAGACGACCGCCCGAAAAGAAGGCTTCATGCCGCCTCACCGCCCGCCGCGCATCACCCGTACCCACGCCGCCGCGCTGCTGCCCACAGCGGCCCGGGCGGCCTTGGCTCAAGCGCTCCTACGGTGCTGATGGTCGATGGCGCGGGCCGTCGCTGTTGTGGCGCCCCGATGAGGTGCTGGACGGTCGCGCCGGGCGCATCATGCTCACCCGCGCCGACCTGATCGACGCCGATACCGGCGTGGTGGCCGGCGCATCACGCAGATGCCCGCAGACGCGGCACCGGCCGGTAGTCCTGGCCATCAAGCCGCTGAACCGCCGCCGCAGGAACGCGACGGCTGACGACCCGCGGCCGCCGCGGTGAAAGGGCTGAGTCGTCGATGATTTGCAGGAGATCGGCCCACCACATGCGGGGGCCACTCTGCCACCAGGCGCTCAAAAACAGCGACGCCCCATCGTGCGTCACCAGCGGCGGCGCAGTCAGCGTGCGGGAACAGGCGCCACGGAAAACGATGAAGCGGGACCTGGCTGTCGTCGCCATGCACCCAGGCGATGTCGGCCACCGGCGGCCCGTCAGACGGGGTTCGCTTGCCACGCCACAGCACCACCGCGCTGCGATAGATCACCAGCGGCGGCAATGGGGGCCGTCGTAGCTTCGGCCGTGAATCCAACGGAGTAGGGCCTGACCTGCGCTTGCAGGAAGACGATTCGGTCTGGACCGCCTGGCCTGCTGTGAAGACACCGCAGGCCAGAGGCAGCTTCGTTGGATTTCCCGCGATTGCTACCGGGACCCCTGAGTGGTCGCCTACGGTCCGCGGACCCAGCGGATCCGAGGGCCCCGATCATCGATCGGGGCCCTCTTGACGCACGGCAGCGCTCGTTACAGCGCCGTCTCCTCGATCTCGTCGAGGAGAGCGCGCAGCTCGGTGACGACGCGCTTCACTTCATCGGGGTTCTCGGTCGCGGCGCTCCGGACAATGTCGCGCCTGGCGACGCGCTGAAGAAATGGTGCGCAGCCGGCCGGCCTCCGCAGCGAAGGTCTCGGTGGCGGTGACCTCCACCCGTTCCGGCAGATCCTGACCGTTGACAGACCTGGCCAGGTAGGCGCGGATCTGCTCGACAGCCTCAGCCAGGTCGAACCGATCAGCTGACAGAGTGCTCACCGCACCCTTGAGGACAGCGGCGGTGCCCCGCACCCCCGTCCGCCTCGACGACGGTCTGGTAGATAGTCGTCGCGGCCTCTTCTCCGTGCCGGTTCGCCAGGGGGATCAGTTCGCGGACATGGCTTTCGCTGATGATCTTGTCCCCAATTGGGAACAAGATCTCTGCCAGAGGCCATGCCTGGATCAGCCGGTAAGCCTGCGAGGTCTTTATCTGCCAGCGGTATTCGACGTACTCCTCGAACATGCCGTGCGTGCCCCGATACAGCCGGGCATCACGGATGACCTGCAATACCTTGCCTGCGGCCCAAAACGCGATGCGCAAACTGTCGAGTGCGGCCTCGCAGGCCGCCAGGTCGTCGCGCTCGACGTCGATGTCGAGCTGGCACCGGGCCGCTACCGGGTACGGCTCACCGACGACGCCGACGGCCCGGAGACGGTGTTGACCGTGCCGGTTCCGACCACGGACGACGTCTTGTTCAGGATGTTCGACGACTTTCGCTGACGCGCCGTGGGCGGTGCGGGCCGGGACCGGCCGGAGAGCCGCAGCCCGGCCCGTGAACGCCAGCGGCCCGCCGTGGCGGGCCGCCTTGAAAACCGTAGAGAAAGTTCTCATCCGCCCACGTTGGCCAACGTTGTCCTACTTCGGTTGATGCTTGACAGTGCGGCTTCGGTTGATGCTTTACACCCCTTCGGCTGACCTGCCTTCCTGGTGATTGTTGACGATCACGCGGGGAGGCCGGGTTGGCGCTGGTGGAGTTGAGCGTCATGGAGCAGCGGTATCGCGCTGTGCTGGAAGTAGAGGCGGGCTGTCCGGTGACCGAGGTCGCGCAGCGATACGGGGTCTCGCGTCAGTCGGTGCACGCGTGGGTGCGCCGGTATCGGGCCGGCGGGCTGGCGGGGCTGGCGGATCGTTCGCATCGGCCGCGGGAGTGTCCGCATCAGACGGCGACCTCGGTGGAGGCGTTGGTGTGTGAGCTGCGCCGGTCTCATCCGCGGTGGGGTCCGCAGCGGTTGGCCCATGAGCTGGGGCGACGTGATATCGATCCGGTGCCGTCGCTGACCACGCTGTATCGGATCTTGGTGCGTAACACGCTGATCGTGCCGGGGCAGCGGCGACGCCCCAGGTCGTCGTATGTGCGCTGGGAACGCGAGGCGCCGATGGAGTTGTGGCAGCTGGACGTGATGGGCGGGGTGATGTTGGCCGACGGCCGGGAGTGCAAGCTGATCAGCGGCATCGATGACCATTCCCGGTTCATTGTGATCGCGCAGCTGGTGGTGCGGGCCTCGGGGCGGGCGGTGTGTGCGGCGTTCGCCGGCGCGATGCGCACCTTCGGGGTGCCGGAGGAGGTGCTGACCGATAACGGTAAGCAGTTCACCGGGCGGTTCACCAAGCCGCGGGCCACGGAGGTGCTGTTCGAGCGGATCTGCCGGGACAACGGCATCACCGCCCGTAATACGCAGGTGCGTTCACCGACCACGACAGGCAAGGTCGAGCGGTGGCACAAGACGGTGCGCCAGGAGTTCCTCGCCGCCTGTGAGCCGTTCGTCAGCGTGCAGGCGGCTCAGGACGCGCTGAATGCGTGGGTGGCCGACTACAACACCATCCGGCCGCATCAGGCGCTGGACATGGCGACCCCGGCCAGCCGGTTTTCCCTCCGTCCGGCAGTGGTCGATGCCGGCATCGAGGAGTTGCCGTTGCGGCTTCCGGCGGAGCTGACCGCGCTGCCGGGCCGAGCTGCGTCGACGCTGGAGGTGTCCGGCGTGATCGTCGCCGAGGCGGTGCCGGTGGCGGTGGAGGTCGACCGTGTGGTGCCGCCGAGCGGCAACCTGACGGCGTGCGGGCGTCAGGTCTGGCTGGGCAAAGCGCGGGCCGGGCAGATGGTCACGGTGTGGGCCGGCGCCACGACCATGCACATCTTCATCGGCGAGGAACTGGTCAAGACGCATCCGGTGACGTTGACCAGTGCCGATCTGGGCCGCCTGCTGGCCGGTGGCGGCAGGCCGGGCCGCCCGTCGCCGGCGACCGCCCTGCCGGCGGGACCGTTGGCGGCCGATGCGGTGGTGGAGGTCGACCGGATGGTCAACAACGCCGGCTGTGTGGGCCTGGCGGGCAAGCTGCTCAGCGTCGGGGTCCCGCTCGCCGGTCAGCGGGTCACACTGCGGATCGACGCGCAGACGGTCCGGGTGATCGCCGAGGGGGTGCTGGTGCGTACCAGGCCGAGCCCGTTGACGCCCTCGCAGCGGGGCCGGTTGCACGGCGCCCGCCTGGCCCAGGGCGCCAACGCCGCCGTCGGCCGGTTCCCTCGGGTGGAGCGGGTGGTGGCTGGTAACGGCAACCTCATGGTCGCCGGGTGCAAGGTCCAGGTCGGTCAGGTGCACCGCGGCAAAGTCGTCACCGTCGTGTTGGAGGAGACCCGGTTCCGGGTGTTGTTCGAGGGCGAGGAGCTGTCGGTGCATCCACGCACGATCATCAAGGAGGTCAACCGGCTGCGGGCGAGCGGCCATATCGACTACAGGATCTAGGCCTGGTGGAAAGCATCAGCCGAGACTGATCCGTCAATCATCAACTGAAGGTTTACAGGCCGTCGCCGGGCGTGTCAGGTCTCATGATCTGCGTGACAGATCGTGCTCAGGACGTGTGTGACACTTCGCCGAGTGCTGGCGGAGTTGAGCGTGGTCGAGCAGCGGTATCAAGCTGTGCTGCAGGTGTCATCCGGAGCGAGCGTCACCGAGGTCGCCCGTAGGTTCGGAGTCTCCCGTCAGACGGTGCATCGATGGTTGAGCCGCTATCGGGATCAGGGCCTGGACGGTTTGTCGGACCGCTCATCGCGCCCGCATACCTCCCCGGCTCGAACTCCAGCTGCGGTGGAGGCGTTGATGTGTGAGCTGCGGCGTAACCATCCCCGCTGGGGTGCCCGCCGGCTGGTGTGGGAGTTGACCCGCCGCCCCTGTCCCGGCCCGGTGCCGTCCCGGGCGACGGTGCACCGGGTGCTGGTGCGTCATGGTCTGGTGCAGCTCACTCCTCGGGGGCGGCGGCGCGAGGATTACAAGCGCTGGCAGCGATCTGAGCCGATGCAGCTGTGGCAGATGGACATCGTCGGCGGGATCATGCTGGCCGACGGCACCGAATGCAAGATCGTCACCTGGGTCGACGACCACTCCCGCTACTGCGTGGCCGCCACCGTGGTGATGCGCCCCACCGGCCGGGCCGTGTGCCTGGCCCTGACCGACGCATTGCGCCGCCACGGCATCCCCAATGAGCTGCTGACCGACATTCAAACTTGGTGGTGTCCCCAAGATGCTCACCTTGTTCGGCCGGCGAGGTGAGGATCGGGGGTGACCGGCGCCCGCTCGTCACCATTGCTGACCGATTGGAGCCTGGTGCTTCTTGCCTGTTGATAGTGGGGCGAGTGGGGCCAACGCCGGGAGATCGCGTGTCCTGTTAGGAACCCGGCGACCGCCCGGCCGAGCTGCGTCTGGCCAGGCGGATCCCTGTTGGTGAATGTCTGGTACTGCGTCCTCCTTCGGTGTCGGCGTCGCTGGTCTGTCGAAGTGTCCGGTGAGGAGAACGGAGCCAGAATCTTGCGACTGCGGCTCGGAATCGACATCGCGTGCCGGGCGGCTCATCAAGCCAGCCTGGCCGACGAACGCGGGGAGTTCGCCTGGTCAGGCCGCCGGTTTCGCACCACGGCCGAGGATCTGGAACGGCTGTGGGCGATGCTGCCGGCCGGGACCGACCCGTCGACGGTGACGGTGATCATGGAGCCCACCCGTAATGCCTGAGTGCCGTTGGCGGCGTGGTTTCGACGCCGTGGCGCAGCGGTGGTGATGGTGCCACCCGAACGGTCCGCGGACCTGCGCGCCTATTACAGTAAACACGCCAAGTCCGACCGGCTGGACTCCCGAATCTTGGCGCGCCTGCCGCTGCTGCACCCCGAAGGGCTGCACACCGAACAGGGGCTGGGACCGGGGGATTCGCTGCGCCGTGCGGTCAAGCTGCGTTCTACCTTGGTGCGGCGCCGCACCGCCACACTCGCCCGCCTGGACGCGCTGCTGGAGATCCTCGGGCCGGGATGGCACGCCGCCCTGGGCAGCGACCTGGCCAACAAGACCCCGCTGAAGTTCCTGGCCGCCGGCTACGCCTGCCCGCACACGGTCCGGCGACTGGGCAGGGCCCGGCTGGCCCGCTTCTTACACCGCCACTCCCGCGGCGCCTGGAGCGAGGCCAAGGCCGAAGAACTCCTGGCCACCGCCGCCGCGACGCTCCAGCTCTGGGACGACGATCTGGACTATCCCGACCTGGCCGACGACATCGCCATCGAGGCCCGGCTCGCCCTGGCCCTCACTCAGGAGATCAAAGAACTCGACGAACGCATCGCCGTGCTGTTCGCCCACGCCGATCCCGGCGGCATCCTGCTATCGGTGCCCGGTATCGGCCCGATCCTGGGTGCCCAGGTCCTCGGCCGGCTCGGCGACCCCAACCGCTTCGCCTCACTGGCCGGAGTCAGAGCCTTCAGCGGCCTGGTCCCGCGCCTGGACTCTTCCAGCCTCAGGGGCCAGCACACCGGCCTCACCAAGGCCGGTGACGCCTGCCTGCGCGAAGCATTGTTCATGGCCGCCGAACACGCCCGCCGCGCCGACCCCAGCCTGGCCGCCAAGTACCACCGTCTGATGGTCACCGAGGGCAAGCACCACAACTCCGCGTTCTGCCACGTCGCCACGACATTGCTCACCCGGATCGCCGCCTGCTGGCGGTGCGGCGAGCACTACACCCTCCGCGACGCCAACGGCCGTCCGGTCGACGCAGCCCAAGCCCGCGTCATCATCGCCGAGCGATACGCCATCCCCACTGAACTCCGCGCGGCACGGCGCACCACCCACACCCGCCACCGGCCGCCAACACCAGAAACGGGCCGGCGAAGAAAGGAGTCGCAACATGCTCCGTCGACCGGCCCGTCCGTCCTTCAGGCTACGACCCCACCGCCTTGACATCCATTAGGAACTCAACGGCAAGCAGTTCACCGCCCGGTTCGGCCGCGGCGGAGAGGTTTTGTTCGACCGGATCTGCCGCGAGAACGGCATCACCCACCGGCTGACCCGCCCGCACTCGCCCACCACCACCGGCAAGGTCGAACGCTTCCACCAGAGTCTGCGCCGCGAACTGCTCGACGACCACGAGCCGTTCGACAGCGTCGAGCACGCCCAGCAGGTCCTGGACGCCTTCGTCGCCGACTACAACACCCACCGCCCCCACCAGGCGCTGGACATGCACCGTCCCGCCGACCGGTTCCGGCCCCGATGCGACGAGCGGCTGCCGCTGCGCCTGCCAGCGGACCTGCGCACCGCCGGAGCACTCCCCGCCCCGGAGGCCGAGCCTGAGACCGCCGCTGAGCCGGCGGTGGCACCGGTGCCGGTCGAGACAGCAACGCCGATGATGCCGGTGAACGAGATCGATCCAGTGGACTTGGCCGTCGAGTTCACCCGCGTCGTGCCCGCCTCGGGCAACCTGACCGTCTGCGGGCAGCAGTTCTGGCTCGGCACCCACCGCGCCGGTCTGACGCTCACACTGCGAGCCGATACCGGCACCGTCGAGCTGCTGATCGCCGGGGTGAGGATCAAGAAGGTGCCGTCCCGGCTCACCTCGCAGCATCTGCGGCAGCTGATCGCCGAGGGCGGCACCCGCCTCCAACCCACCACCAAACCGGCCCGCCCCGGCGCCGGTGCGGCGGTCGAGGTCGAGCGGACCGTCAACGCCTCCGGCCTGGTCTCCCTCGGCGGCCGGCAGTATCCGGTCGGCTCCCCGTTCGCCGGACGCCGCCTGACCGTCCGTCTCGACGGCGCCGTGCTGCACCTGAGTGACGGGACCACGCTGCTGTGCACTCTGCCCAACCCGCTTACCGGCGACGCCACGGCTCGCTTGCGCGATGCGCGCCCCGCCGGACCTGCGCCCCAACCGGCCGCTGAACCCGTCCGGGTGCAGCGGCGGGTAAGCAGCCGCGGTCAGATCGCCATCGCCGGACAGCGCATCGGCGTCGGTATCGGCCACGCCGCAGCGACGGTGACCGTCGAAGCAGCCGATGGCACCTTCCGCATCACCTATGCCGGCCAGGTCATTGCCGAGGTCGCCCGCACCACCATCAAACCGATCGCCCGGTTCAAAGTCCGTAAGCCCCAGCACTGACCAAAAGATCACACCAGCAGGTAGAACTGCGTGCATGGATCCGGTGAAACTGCAGCAGGCTCTGGACGACGTCTTCGACCAAGCCCTACTCCGCCACCGCTTCACGAACTACATGCGCGACTACCAGCTCGTGATCCACGCGACCGCCGACCCGCGAAGCGGAATCGCGCCGGCGACGCTGCGCTACCTGTTCCGCCACTGCGTGCAGGCCACCTGCACCACAACCGTGTCGGCCGACACCTGGCGCGAGTCCCTCGACGACCGGCTCATCACCTACGAAACCGGCGTCGACCTCGACGGATACGTCTGGGGCGTCAACTGGCAGGAGCTCTACCCCGGGGCCACGCTCATCACCGACTCGCCGACCGCCCGCAACTGGGCCGCAGCCCTCGGCATCGACTTCCACGAAGTCCGGATCCAGGCCAATGCCCATGACCTGACCCTGATCTTCTCCGACCTGCAGATCGAAAAACTCCCGCCTGAATGGCAGGGACCAGACCACAAATTTCCGATTCAATAGGCATCGGAGAGCAACAGATCATCTAGCCGGAGTGTCACCCACCTCCCGAGCCGGATCTGTCGCACGGGTCCTGAGCCCTGACAGGCCGTCGCCGGGCGGTCTGGGGGCGGGCCTCTATGTCTGGCTGGTTCGCCGTGGTCGGATGTGCAGGTTCCCGGCGGTGTGCCAGTGGCACTCCATGGCGAAGATCGGGTCGGGCTCCAGGCCGTAGCCGTCGCCCCAGCCGATCGTGCCGTGCCCGGCATAGGTGATGATCTGGTCGTCGACCACGCCGTCCTCGTCGGTGGCCACGTGCACCAGAACGGGAGCATCGTCGTCCAGGTCGGCCAGCGCCGCGCGGAGCTGCCCGGCGGTCCAGGCCCGCCGCCCCTTCTCGTCGGAGACCGTCTCCCACGGCACCACGGTGGTCACTGTGATCTCCGCGCTCGGCTCGGGCTGTGAGCGGTCGCGGTAGTCGATGCCCTGGCGGGTGAGATCGGCGTAGATCGTGTCCCGGGAGACACCGGTGGCCTGGGCGATCGCGCGGATGTTGCGCATCCCGGCCTACCAGACGGTGGCGACGAGCCGAGGGCGGATGGAGCTCTGTTGCCGGGCCCACGTGC
>NZ_JBVJHH010000067.1:0-37186 GCF_055586905.1 Streptosporangium sp. NPDC048886 | reverse complement strand
TCGCTGCCGAGCTGCTCGGCCGCCTTGGTATACAGGTCGGTCACCCGGCGCTCGGTGGCGTCGTGCTTGGCATGCTCGGCCACCTGCTCGGCCAGTGCGGCGTTGCGTTCGGCGAGGTAGGCGGTGACGTGCGCGGCGTGCTCCTGATGGCGCTGCCGGCGGAAGGCCAGCATCAGCGTGACCGCCGCGCCGACCCCGGCGCCGGCCGCCAGCGCGGTCTGGATCGCGCCCTGACGAGCGGTGGCCTCGGCCGCGCTCCACCCGGCCGCCAGCAGCAGCCAGGCCAGCCCACCGACCACACCACCCACCAGCAGCGTGACCGGCACGATCCACCACGCGGCCGACCGGGGAGTACGCAACTGCGGCGGAACCACCTCCGCCGCAACGACCGGCACATCGGCTCGGGAGGAAAGGCGGCGCGGCAGTAACGGCATGTCCTCCATTCCAGCCGCCCGCGGCCCGCATCCGACCGGACGCTACATGATCGTTATCGGGGCGCATCGGACAGCGCCGGTGCACTGTCAGGTATCGCCGCCCCCTCCCGCCTGGGGTCCCATCTTTGTCCCCCGAGATGCTGGCGACTGTCAGGAAACCCTGACACGAGGAGGAGCGCATGGCCTGGACGAACGAGGACGGCGAGCACGACGGATGGGACGCCGCCGAGTTTCCCGGCGACCGGTTCTCAGTCGGCTCCACGGGCGACGGCGCGACGGTACGGCGGTTCGCCCCTGGACCCGGACCACTGCGCGGGCGTGACACCGGCGAGCGGGAGACGGGCGTCGACGGCCGCACCGCGATCGGCTGGCGCGCGATGTGCGAGTGCGGCTGGCGCGGCCCGCTGTGGCAGCGGGTGGCCACCCCCAGCGAGCACGACCCGGCCGGCCACCGCGTCTACGAGCCCGACCCCGACCGGTACGGCACCGCCCCCGCCGACGTCGAGGAGGCCATGCACCGCGAGTGGCGCGACCACCTGGAGCCGGAGACCCTGACCGCCGTCCGGGGCGAGGCCCAGGCGGTCGGCGCCGCCCAGGCCCGGCTCACCGACGCCGTCCGCGCCGCCCGTGCCGACGGCTGCTCCTGGGAGGACATCGGCGCCGCGGCCGGGATCAGCCGCCAGTCCGCCCACGAGCGGTGGGCCAAGGTCTGCGGATGACCGGCGCGAAGAATCTCGGCGGATCCCCTGCCGCCTGAGGAGGACCCGAGTGGGCGCGGTCGAGATTCCAGCTCGACCGCGCCCCGATCACCATCCCGCACCGCTCCACGGACACGAGAAAGGGACCACCACCATGATGGATGACCGCTCCGACGAGCGCCCCTCGGACTCCTACACCCTCGCCGACCTCGACTTCCTCGCGCTGCGTGCGATCGCCGACCGCCGCATGGAGATCATCGAGACCCTGGTGGGCGGTGGCCGGCTGGACCCGACAGAGATCGCCGAGCTGACCCTGGCCAAGGCCAGCGACAACGCCGACACGCTGCGCGCGCTGGCGGCCAGCCCGTACATCGACGTGCGGCGGAAGGTGGCCGGCAACCCCGCCACCCCGGCCGACACGCTGCGGACCCTGGCGCTGGCCGACGACGACATCACCGTGGAGAAGGCCGCACACAACCCCGCCCTGGCCGCGGCCGACCTGGAGTTCATCGGCCAGTGCGGCTCCTCCTGGGCCCGGGCGTGGCTGCTGCGCCACCCCGACGTTCCGCATCTCCTGGTGGATGCGGCGGCCGAGGACCACAGCGTCGCGGTCCGGGTGGGCGCCGCCCTTCACCCGAGGTCGACCGCCGGGGCGCTCGCGCGGCTGGCCGTCGATGGCGACTCCACGGTGCGGGCGGCGGTCGCGCGGCACCCGTACCTGCCCGCCCTGGCGTTCACGCTGCTGGTCGCCGACGACAGCAGGTGGGTGCGCGCGGCCGTCGCCGAAAACCCCGCCATCCCGAAGGAGTACCTGGCCCGGCTCGCCGCCGACGAGGAGTCGTGGGTGCGCAGGGCCGCCGCGAAGAGCACCGCATGACCCGGTAGACCCGATGTACCTATGCATCTAGACGTACTGGAGTCCCGATGACCAAGAAGCTTGCCGCCGCGATCGAGCGTGACAACGCCCTCGAAGACGCGGGGATGCACGCCGACGAGCGCAGGACGTGCCACGCCCATCAGGCGTGGGCGGCCGACTGCGAGGACCGGCACACGCCGCTCACGGCGGACCGTCTCCTGGCGGAGGCCCTGGAGGTCGACCGCCGCCGAGCCCGAGCCTGACCAGCGTCGTCGGTGAGCTGTACCCGGTAATGGCCGGGGGATCGATGGGGGATTCGGTGTCGCTTCCAACGCGGCGTCCCCACGCCCGCTTGAGGCCCTCCGCTCGGGTTCGTGTCACCAACCGCAAAGTAACTGTTCAAGCCGGTCCGCCCTTCGCAGCAGTGACCTCCGTCTGCCTCCTGCCGCCCCTCGGACCGCCGACACGGGGCAGGGACGGTCAGGGCAGACGAATACCGGCGATGATCTTGTCGAGCTCGGCGACGAGCGGCGTGCTGGCCATCACGGTGACGACGACCCCCTTCCGCTCGACCCAGCCGACGTACCGCCCGGCGCCGAGCGCGCCGTCGCCCTCCTTTGTCAGCACCTGGCGACCGCCGATCGTCGCGGTCTTCACGTCTCCGGTGAAGGTCCCATAGGTCACGGGGAGGCGCTTCAGGTTCGCGAGCTTCTTGGCGTCCGGCCAGCACAGCACGCGCACCCACAGGCTCCGCTGTTCGGGGTCAGCGTTCGCCCGATCGTCCCCCCACTGGTAGCCGTACTCGGTGACGCCGTCGTGCTTGCCGGTCACCACCCCGCCGTAGATGAAGCCCTTAGGGATGTGGCCGACGCGTACACCTTTGATGGCGGTGACACCCCTCGCGGGCTTGTCGACCTTGGAATCATGGGAACGCTTGATCTCCGCCTTGCTCGGAGTGGGACAGGCGGCCTTGCTTCCGGTGGCCGCGTGGGCGGAGGGCCCGGCGAACAGCGTCGCGGCGGAAGCCACGGACAGGGCGGCAATCGTGAGCGTCTTCATCATTGTGTTCACGTACGGATTGGATGCGACGGACGGGACAGAAGTTCGCCAGCCCTCTTGCTGTAGTTGCAATGTCTCTCACAGCTACTTTGCGGCTGATGACACGAACCCGAGTGGGGGGCCAGTAGTCGGATCCGGTCGTGGTGATCGGCGCCGAGCAGCTCGGCCGTGCCCACCCGCTATCTCGACGACTCCCTCACCGACCTGGTCAACGCCGGCGCCTCCGCGCACACCCGGCGCGCCTACCGCGGCGACCTGATCACCTTCGCCGCCCACCACGGCGAAGAACTCGGGGCATTGTCCGCCGCGCCGGTTCGCGCGTTCCTCGCCGAGCTCGCCGACCTGTCACCGGCCAGCCGCAAGCGCAAGCGCGCCGCCGTCGCCTCCTTCGCCAAGTGGGCCGTCCGCCACCACCTCCTGGCCGCCAACCCGATGGACCGCATCGACACCGTCAAGGTGCCCAAGAGCTTGCCCCGCCCGGCCGCGGCCGCCGACGTGGCCAAGGCGCTGTCGGTGATCTGCTCGCGGCGGCCGCGCAAGGACCTGCCGCTGGACCGGCTACGCGACCGGGTGCTGTTCGAGACCGCCTACGTGTGCGGCGCCCGCGCCTCCGAAGTCTGCGGCCTGTACGTGGAGGACCTCGACCTGCGCCTGGACGACGAACACCGCCGGGCAACGGGCCATCCGGCATGGGTGAGCCGCCGTCAACGGGTTGTCCAGCGAGCCGGTGAAGATGTTGGTGGAGGCATTCCACTCGCTCTGCCGCCAGTGCGGGTTCAGCCGGGCCGTCAGCCACGCCTCCCAGTCCGGGCCGTCAGCCGCCTCATCAGGTGCCGCGATCGCTACGGCCACCGCGCTCATCGGCTGGCTCCCGCAGCGGCCGATTCCACGGCCGCGCGCAGGTCATCGTCCGTCGCGTGCAGGTAAACGGCCGTACTCGCGGACGAGACATGGCCCAGCAGCGTCTGCACCACATCTGGGGGACAGACCAAGTACGCCGGAAAGGGCTAATAGAGCTGGTCAAGCGGTTTCTGACGTTCCTGCACGGCCGGGCGTGGACGCATGCCGAATGCCAGCGCTCGCGGCGAGCTTCAGCCCGTCGTCTACCGACCCCTCAGCGGTGTGCGCTTCGATTCTGGTAGCGCGGGCGCGTTGTCGTAGGCGCCGCCGAAGATGCGGCTCTCCCAGCGCCACCGGTCCCCGACGGGGTGGGCGGTCAGGCCGCCGTTGCTGGCCCGGTGACGAACTGGGAGAGGTAGACGCCGTCCTTGGCCAGCCTGTCGAGGATCGCCAGCTCGCCCACCAGGTGGTCGGGATGGAAGTTGAGCGTCACACGCAGCCCGGGATCGACATGTCTGTCGTCATCACGATCCGTCGGTCGCGTGCAGGACGAAAGCCAGCACATCGGCGAGCAGTGCCTGCTCCTGGTCTCTGGTCGAGCCGACGCCGTGCCCGCCGTGCTCCTCGACGCGCAGCAGCACCGGCCGGCCGGAGGCCGTGGCCGCCTGAAGGCGGGCGGTCAGCTTCGCCGGCTGCCACGGCGGCACCCGCGAGTCGCGCAGGCCGGTGGTCAGCAGCACCGCCGGGTACGGCACGCCGTCTCGAACCCGCAGGTAGGCATCGATGATCAGCAGGGCACGCAGGCCCTCCTCAGTGGTGACGCTGCCGAACTCGGGCACGTTGATCGGCCCGCTCTCGGTGAACTCGTTGCGCGTGGCGTTCACCGTCGGCACGTGCATCGCCATGGCCGCCCACAGCTCGGGACGGCGCACCAGCGCGCCGCCGGTGGGGATGCCGCCGGCGCTGACGCCCTCGCCGGCCAGCCGCCCCGGACGGGTGTAGCCCAGGGCGATGAGATGCTCGGCGCAGTCGATGAAGTCCGTGATGGTGGCCTCCTTGCGCTCGCCGCGCCCGGCCTCGTGCCATTCGCGGCCGTAGGCGCCGCCCCCGCGCAGGTGCGCGACGGCGTAGACGCCGCCGCGCTCGTACCAGGCGAGCATCTCGGGACGGAACCACGGCAGGTCGATGATCCCGTAGGAGCCTTCGCCGGTGAGCACGGCCGGGTTGTCGCCGTCCAACTTCAGGTCCTTGTGGTGGATGACCGTGAGCGGGATCGGCGTCCCGTCCCTCGCGGGCACGTGCAGAGTGCGGACGTGCACGTCACCGAAGTCCACCGGCGACCGGGGCGCCAGCCCGGTGTCCTCGAGGGTTTCGCCGTCGTAGCGGTAGAGCCGTGGCGCGTCGGTCCAACTGGCCACCAGGAGCAGGGCTTCGGGCCGCTCGGGGTGGGTGGTCCACTCCAGGATCGCGCCGTCCACCGGCATCGGGAGGTCGGCGGGCTCGCCGCCGGACAGGGGCACGTGCCGTACCCGGCTGACGCCACCGTCGAGATCGCGCACCAGCAGCCGGTCGCCCACCACCCGCACCGCCTGAACCGCCCGCTCACCCGCGGGCACGACCACCCGGGCGCGGGACAGATCTGGTTCGGCAAGCGGAACGGCCAGCACGCGGGAGCGCGGCGCGTCCCGATGGGAGACCAGGTAGAGGGTGTCGTGGCTGGTGGCGAAGGTGGTCACGCCGTCCGCCACGCTCGCGACCAGCCGCCACGGGCAGGCGGCCGGGTCGGCCAGCCCGGCGCGCGGCGCCACGTACACCGTGCAGTCGGTCAGCTGCTCGCCGGTCCAGGGCCAGGGGCTGAGCGCGCCGTGGGAGATGATCGCCAGCATCCACTCGCCTCGCGGCGGCACCACCAGGAAAGGCCGGTCCCGCGGGGTCAGCTCGATGTGGGGGTTGAGGCCGCGGGCCAGCACCACCGTGTCCTGCGCCGGGTCGGCGCCCAGATGGTGCAGGAAGGAGCGGCTGTCCAAGAGGTGCTGCTCCACGTAGCGGTGATAGACGAACGACCGGCTGTCCTCCAGCCAGCTCAGGAAGGCGAAACGCGTCGTGGGCGGGATCGTCTCCCGGAGGGCTCCCGAGTCGGCGTCGATCACGTGGATGGAGCCGTCCTCCGACCCGGAGGCGGAGACGGCGCAGGCGACGTGGTGGCCGTCGGGGGAGGGCACGTACCAGTCGATGGCACGCTGCCCGTCGCCGGGCACCGTGCCGGGGTCGAACAGGACCCTGCTCGCTCCGTCGGCCTCGGTCACCGTCAGCACCGGCACGCGGGCGTCCGGCTCGCCTACCAGGGCGAAGACTCTGTCGGCTGCCATCGCCAGGCCGAAGTACCGCGTGAGCGCACTGCCCAGTTCGCGCATCCGGGTCAGCAGGCCGGAGCGGTGCGGCAGGGCGTCCAGGTGCTCGCGGGCATGCCTGGCCTGGCCGTCCAGCCAGTGGTGGAACTCCTCGCCTCCGGTTTCCATCCACCGGTAGGGGTCCTCGAGCGTGATGCCGTGGAGGGTCTCGCGCACGACGTCCACCCGGGCGATCGGGGGTTCGGTGATGTCGCTCATATGCGCATGATCATATGCCGGAGATCCGGCGACTTGTCGGACATTGGATCACGTGTCCCTCCGCTGGGCTAGCCTGACGGCCATGCGGGGGCAGATCAAGTAAGTGTCAAAGATGCAACCTGCAGGTCAGAAGGCATAATGATCTCAGCCGAAGGCCCGCGCAGCAGCCACACGGGTAACAGGACGTATGCGGACGGTGACCGTATAGTTGGCGACGGTAGCGGGGCCGGGACGCCACGTGGGCGGTATCCGGTCACATCACGCTCTGGCATCAAGATCAGCGAAGCGCTGAACGGGCGTTAGTGCCCCGGATCCAATGGAACAATGCGGATCCAGCGGACATTGGGCGGGGTGGTCGTCGCCGCGGTGGTCGTGACAGGTCTGGTGTGGCTGGCGGCCGGGGCGCCCGGCTCCGACTGGTTGCGGTGGACACTCGGCGTACTGCTCGCCGTGGCAGTGGCCACCGTGGCGATGGCCGTGTTGCTCGGACCGGTCGCACGCCGGATGGCCGGCGAGTCGCGCCCGCTGACCGCCCGCGATCGCAAACGGCTCACCGTGAAGGACCGGATCGACGCGGTCAACAACGCCCGGGCCACGCTGCTGCAGGCCGCGACCGGCCTTGTAGTGGTCGGTGGCCTGCTCTTCACCGGCGCCGGTCTCGTCTACACCGCCCGGACACTGGAGGTGTCCGCCCAGACGTTGGACGCCACCCGCGAGGGCCAGATCACCGATCGCTACACGAAAGCCGTCGAGCAGCTCGGCTCGGAGAAGATCGACGTCAGGCTGGGTGGCATCTACGCTCTCGAACGCCTCGCCGGAGACTCAAGCCGTGACGAGCCCACCATCGTCAATGTCCTTATCACCTACGTCCAGGTTCACACTCATCCCCCGAAATCCCAGGTCGTCAAGGGCGAAGCTCTGGCGGACGTGGCCGCCGCAATCAACGTGATCACCCGCCTGGGTCCCCCCGCTATTACGACGGAACTCATTTTCGATCTTAGGAACGCCGACTTTCACGGTGCTGATCTGAGCAGGGCGAGACTGGTCCGCGCGAACCTGACCGGCACAAACCTGACCGACGCGAGAATGGTCCGCGCGAACCTGTATGGCGCAACCCTGCGCGATGCGCGACTGGCCGGCGCGGAGCTGAACCGCGCGACCCTGGTCGACGCGAACCTGACCGGCGCGGACCTGACCGACGCGAACCTGGGCAGCGCGAACTTCAGCGACACAGCCCTGACCGACGCGGACCTGCGGGGCGCAAGCCTAGTCGCCGCGAGTCTGGCCGGCGCGAACCTGACCGGCGTGGACCTGCGGGGCGCGGACCTGACCGACGCGGAGCTGCGGGGCGCAGGCCTGGTCGATGCGAGTCTGGCCGGCGCGAACCTGTATGGCGCGACCCTGACCGACGCGGTCCTGTCCGGCGCGGACCTGCGGGGCGCGGACCTGCGGAGGGTGTCCATGATCGTTTGTGACGACGAACCTGGACACCCTCGTGACCGCACTTTACGTGAAGATCGACGACGAGTGGGCGGGTATCGCACGCCTGCCGGGACGACCTCCGGAGCTCAGTCACCCGGAAGCTCAGTCACTCGGAGTTGCTGTGCTCGGAGCTGGCCGCGATGCCTTGAGATCGATGCCGACCTGGTCCGCGAACGGCCCGGACTGCTGTTGATCACCGACAAGGGATTCGCGTCCAAGCCGTTCGAGCGGTCACTATCGAGTCGGTCAACGACACTCTCAAGGGGCAGCTTGACCTGGAGCAGCACGGTGGGCGTACGGTCGAAGACGTTGCCGTGCGCGTGGCTCGGCGCGTCCTGGCACTGGCTGCGGCGATCTGGCACAACTTCCAGACCGGCCAGGCGGTCAGCCGATCACTGACCGTCTGCGATCACTAACCGTATTCGGAAAGACTCGTCTAGCCCGTCCGCTGCCGATGGCCGGCGCGGGGCGCGATGGCGGCATCATCGAGGGGGGCCGGCGCCGGATGGCCGGCACCGTGGATTTCCTGTGCCGGGAGGAGACCGATCCGTACCTCGTCCTCGACGGATACCCGGCAATATGCTTTATTTCGGTGCGTGGAAGCCTCCGATCTTCTGCTCGAGCAGTTCGGCCAGCCGCAGCGGGGTACGGTCTTCGAACATCGGACCGATGAGCTGCACTCCGACCGGCAGGCCCTCGGGGGACCGGCCCGCGGGTATGGCGGTGGCGGGCAGGCCGGGCATGGTGGCCAGGCCGGCCCAGACGAGCTGGTCGAAGTACGGGTACTCGACGCCGTCGATGTCGATGCGCCGTTCCAACGGATTGGGGTTGTGGTCGTGCGGGAAGGCGGGCGTCGGCGTGATCGGGCACACCACGGCGTCGAACTCGGCGAACAGCTGCCGCCAGCCGTGGCGGTGGACCTCGCGGCGGTTGTTCGCCTCCATCCAGTCGCGGTGGCTGAACAGCATGGCGCGCAGCCGCACGGCGTCAAGACTCTGGTCGTCCACGCTCAGTCCGGCGACGCGGGTCCGCAGCTGCTCGTGCGATTCGACGGGAAAACGCGCAACGGAGCCCGAAATCAGCAACTGCATGTAGAGCGTCGCGGCTTCGGTCAGATCGGGTAGCAGCGGACTGTGCCGTCCGACGCGGGCCCCGCCGTCGACGAGCGCGTCGGCCACCCGGTTAACGCCCGCCCGCACGGCGGATCCGGTCGGAATGAGCGGATGCTCGTCGAGGACCAGGACCCGGAAATCGCAGAGCCGCTCGTGACGGGCGGGCGGCAGTGCCAAACGGTGCGCCACGCCGAGCGTCAGCGGGTCCGGCCCGGCCATGACGTCGAGCAGGAGCGTGAGGTCGCGGGCGGTGCGCGCCATCGGACCGACGACGGCGAGGTCGAGGTCGGCCGGCAATGCCGGCTCGGACGGCGGGACCATACCGCGGTTCGCCGCCAGTCCGAGCGTCGGCTTGTGCGCGTAGACGCCGCAGAAATGCGCGGGGGTGCGCAGCGAGCCGGCGATGTCGGAGCCGATGGACAGCGCGCCGAACCCGGACGCCAGGGCCGCCGCCGACCCGCCGGAGGATCCGCCCGGCGTGCGACCGTGATCCCACGGGTTGTTGGTGGTGCCGTAGATCTCGTTGAAGCTTTGTATATCTTGCAGCCCCAACGGCACATTGGTCTTGCCGAGCACCACCGCGCCTGCGGCCTTGAGCCGCGACACCTGTACCGCGTCCTCGGCCGGCATATAGTTCCGGTGCGGCGGCATGCCCCAGGTCGTGGTCATCCCGGCGATGTTGTAGGACTCCTTGACCGTCACCGGGATGCCGAGCAGCGGCCGGTCCTCGCCGCGGGCGCGCGCCTGGTCGGCACCGCGCGCGGCGGCCCGCGCACGGTCGAAGTCCGGCACGCAAATAGCGTTGATCACCTTGTCGTCCCGCTCGATACGGGCGATCGCCTCGTCGGTCAGTTCCACCGAGCTCACTTCACCGGCACGCAATGCAGCTGCTAGGTCTTCGGCCGCCTGAAAATTCCATTCCATAAAGTTGACTCTAACGGCCTGCCGTAAACGCTTGTCCCCGCACAAGTCGCCCGCATCCGCCGGAAAAGTCGAAACGGCCACCTTCGCTGGTCGAAGTCACGCACTCGTTCTGCCGCACAAGACGGTCCGCCCCAGGTCAGCAGGGTCGCCAGCAGATCGACTCCACTGGCAAGGGCATGAAACGCCGCTTCGCGCAACGAGATAGACATCTCAATTCCCGTCATGCATCTCTCCGGCCACCGACTATTCGCTCGACCGCTGGCCATAGCGCTCGGGGATTGTCCAGTAAACGGGGTGACTCATTTTGAATTGGTTCTATCGAGATGGCTGGGGGCGGCGGCCTTCGAAGCGGGCGCGGCCGGCTCATGCACCCGGACGCGCCGCGTCGGCCATCACCGCAGACCGAGGCTCGCGCCGGGGGGGTGACTCAGGGCGTCATTCCAAGCTCGCGCAACTGCGCGGGGCGCAACGGCCGCCAGTCGCTGGTGTCGAGCTTGGCCGGCTCCGCCTCCACGTCGACGTTGACGACGCCGAAGAAGTTGATGTCGTCGCTGCGGCCGGGGGAGATGGGCGACAGGATCTCGTCGCTCACCTGCCTGCCCTGGGAGCGCAGCTCCAGCACCGCTCTGGAATAATATTCTGTCGTCCAGACGATCACGGAGTTGGTCAGCAGTGTCAGGCACCACGCCTGCTCGGTCTGCTGCTCCAGGTGCGGGCGGGTGATGGCGCCGACAGTCAGGTCCGACGGAGCCCCTCTCCGACGGCACACCGGGCACCGAGCATCGGGATGACGACCCGGTATGACCCGCAGGCGCCCGCGGTGGCCCCCACCACCGCGCACCGGCGGCCGTCGTGCTCCGCTCAAAGCCCGTGACCTGCGGGAACGTCAGTCCAGGGAAGTCCGTACAAACAGTCTCGACACAATGGATCTCAATTATTGAATTTAAATTTCTGGAAAATCGGAAATGCTACCCTGGTGGGGTGTGGAAGAGCGGGGCGCGGTGACGCCGTGTAAGCACTGTGGGACGCCGATCGAGCAGCGTCCGGGGCGGGGGCGCCCGCGGGCGTACTGCCCGCAGGGGAACTGCCAGGCGGCGGCCAAGCGGGAGCGGGAGATCAAGCGCGCGACGCCGGGGCTGGAGGGGGCGCTGGCCCGGGCCGAGGAGTTCTACGAGCGCATGGAGCGAGGGATGGCGGCGGCGATCGCGCCGCTGGCGCAGGTGCTGGCCGAGGAGCTGAGCCCTGCCGGTGTCGAGGCGAAGGTGAGCGCCGTGCAGGCCGAGGCCCACACCCGCATCGCCATCGCCCGCACCGAGCGGGAGCAGGCGTTCGAGCAGGTACGGCTGGCACGCGAGGCCACCGGACACGCGCGCCGGGAGCGTGATGCGATGGCACGGCAGGTGGAGGAGGCCAACGCCGAGCGGGACACCGCGCTGGCCGACGCCGAGACCGCCAGGGAACAGGCGCTGGCCGCCTTGCACGAAGCGGCCGCCACGGAGCGCCTGGCGAGGAACGCCGAGCATGAGGCCAGGCGGAGGGCCGAGCGGGCCGAGATGGCCAGGGACGCGGCGGTGCGGGAGATGGCCGAGCGGGTGGAGGCGGCCGAGGCCGGCGCGGAGCAGGCCCGGGCGCAGGCCGCGGGGGAGAGGCGGCAGGCCGAGCAGGCACGCGCGGAGCGGGACCAGGCCCAGAGGGCGGCCGGCACCGCCGAGGAGGCGCGGGCCCAGGCCGAACGGGCCGCCGCGGCCTCAGCCGCCCGGGCCCAGGCGGCCGAGGCCGAACGGGACCGGGCGATGGCCCGGGCCGACGCCGAGACCCGGGCGCGCGGTGAGGCGGTGGCCGAGGCCGCCGAGGCCCGGGCCCAGGCGGTCCGAGCGGAGAAACAGGCCGCCGAAGCCGACAGGCGCACGGCACGGCGGATGGCCGAGGCGGACAGGCGTACGGCCAGGAAGATCTCCGAAGCGCAAGATCTCGCCGCGGTGAAGGTGAGCGGGGCGCAGGCCGAGCGGGACGAGGCGCGGATGCAGCTGGCCATGGAGCAGATGAGACTCTCTGACCTGCGTGAGCAGTTGGAGACGCTGCGCGCCGAGGCCGCCCAGCTGCGGGAGCGGGCGGTGGCGGCGGAGCTGCGAGCCACCGGGTCCAGCCGGGCTTCGAGCCCGGCTGCTCCGGGCGGCTGACCTCGCTGCTGCGGTCCGCCGATCCGCACCGGCATTCCCGGCGTCGGGGATCAACGGGGCAGCCGTTAGCGCTAAGCCCGCTCCGGGGCCCCAGCGGTTCGAAGGTCGGCGAAGTCGGCGTGAGCCTGGGCGACGGCTTCCGGGTACGCCCTCTTCTTCTCGTGCTCGGCGAGCGCGCAATAGGTGCTGGTGAGGCCGGGGTTCTGGCCCCTGCGCTTGCCGGTGGGGGTGATCGGGTCCGGGTGGATCTGCTCGACGGACTCGCCGTTCGCCCGGCGTCGCAGCACGGTGTGCAGCATGTCATCGGTGATGACGGGCGGCCGGCCGCCGTGCCTGCCCTTTTCGCTGCTGGTGGCGGCAGGCAGTCCGGGGTTCCGGCTCTTGAGTTCGGCGCTGACTCGGTCCGAGAGCATGTGCTTGATCCCTCGTCGTCAGCCGTGGGCGTGGTGGGGGCGGTCAGGTCGGGGCGCCGGCGACCGATAAGAACCTGCGGCGGGCGTAGCGCAGGTCGTCTTCGGGGTAGGGATGCTCGCCGGCGGCCACCCAGGACCGCCAGGCCGGCAGGACGGCGGGCGCGATGTCGGCGAACAGGTCCTCCGGCGGCTTTATCGCCCGTATCGCACTGAGCTTGAACGCCTCCCGCTCGATGGACTTCACGGTGCATTCGCCGAAGTCCAGGAATGTGCGGATCTGCGCCCGGTGGCGTTCGGCGGTGCGGCCCTGCCAGTCGAACAGGCTCAGCTCGGCGGCGGGGACTTTCACTTGGGCGGCGACGAAGGCGACTGCCTCGTCCGGCAGTTCGGTGCGGCCCTCGGGGAAACGGCCGTGCTGGGCGAAGAACTTCAGCCATGACGCCGGCGCCAGCTTGGACGGGCCGGTCCGGCCGGTCAGCAGGTCCGGCTCCTTGCCGATCAGCAGCCAGCGTTCGATCAGCTCGTCTTCGTCCAGGGCGTGCGCCACGGGATTCAGGTCTCTCTTCTACGCTCACGAAGGTGGCGGCCTACTGGCCGCCGCGGGCATGCGTGCGTGAAAAGTGCCGAGAACAGCCGGAAGCGGCACATTCCTTCCCCGAATCGGGTCCCACCCTGGACGTATCGGCACCAGTGTGTCCCCAAAACCGGCGAAGTGCCGATACCAATTGGCAAATCGGCACTTCCGATCCGGTGGGTGGCGTCGCGCGAGTCGGCCTCGCCGAAGAGCGGGCGCGCCCCTCGGATTTAGGCGGGGCCGCTGCTCCCCAGAGTCGGGGTCAGAGCGTGGCGGAACGGAAAACGTACGCTGGGTCCCCTTCCCGCATCTCATCGCCGGCGCGGATGAGGTTGCTTCCTACGTCATCGGGTGAGCTCCTCCGCGGCTGCGGATTCGGCTGTGGGAGCCGGCCGGTTCTTCATGGTCAGGGCCAGGAGGATTGCGCCGGCGGTGAATACGGCTGCGACGGTGAAGGCCGCGGTGACTCCCTCGGTGAGGACCTGGTGGGCCGGTCCGCGTGAAGCGCGCGTGGCTGCGCCGAACACCGTGACGAGGATGGCCAGCCCCAGCGCACCACCGATCTGCTGCATGACATTGAGCAGGCCGGAGGCGGCACCGGCATCCCCG
The DNA here is from genome assembly GCF_055586905.1 of Streptosporangium sp. NPDC048886. Lineage (NCBI taxonomy): Bacteria > Bacillati > Actinomycetota > Actinomycetes > Streptosporangiales > Streptosporangiaceae > Streptosporangium > Streptosporangium sp. NPDC048886. The sequence goes on along the minus strand of NZ_JBVJHH010000067.1, from coordinate 23,396 downwards.
GCTCTGATCTCGGAGGACAACACGGTGGTGGCTCCTACCAGCAAGATGCCCATGCCAAGACCGGCGATCATCATGGGGCCGAGCAGCGCCGTGGCGTAGTCGGCCTGGGGCGTCAGCCGCGTCATCCACAGGAGGGCCAGGCTGATCGCTCCGGCGCCGACGGCAATCAGCGTCTTGGCGCCCAGGCGCGGCAGCAGCCGGGCCGCCACACCAGAGGAGGCCAGGATCGCGAGGGCCAGCGGCACGAAGGCGAATCCCGCCTGCAGAGGGCTGTACCCGCGGACCTGCTGCAGGAATTGGGTGAGGAAGAAGAACATGCCGTTCCCCGCGGCCAGGACGAACAGCAGCACGACGTAGCCGCCGGCGCGGTTGCGGTCAGCGAACAGCCGCAGCGGGACGATCGGCTGCCGGGCACGGGACTCGACGGCCACGAACAGGACCAGCAGGACGGCGGCCACGCCGAGCGCGCCGAGCGTGACCACGTCACCAAAACCCTGCTCAGCGGCGCGGATGAAGCCGTAGACGAGCGCGGTCATGCCAAGCGTCGAGGTCAGCGAACCCGCCAGATCGAAGCGGCCCGGGTGGCGCTCGGTCTCGGCGATGAACAGCGGGGCCAGGATCAGCAGGACGACGCCGATCGGCACGTTGATGAACAGCACCCACCGCCAGGAGATCCAGTCGGTGAGCATGCCACCGGCGATGAGCCCGATCGCGGCGCCGGAGCCGGAGACCGCGGCATAAGCCCCCAGCGCCCGCGCCCTGCGTGCAGGGTCCGGAAAGCCTACGGTGATAAGGGCGAGCACGGTCGGCGCGGCAATGGCAGCGCCGACCCCCTGACCGGCACGGGCCGCCAGCAGCATCCCAGCCGATGTGGCCAGTCCTCCGGCCAGTGAGGCGACGGTGAAGACGACCACCCCGCCGATGAGAGCCCGCCGTTGGCCGACGATGTCGCCCACGCGACCGCCGAGCAGCAACAGACCGCCGAAGGCCAGCATGTAGGCATTGAGTACCCAGGACAGGTCGGCCGCAGAGAAGCCGAGGTCGTGCTGGATGTCGGGGAGGGCGATGTTCACCACGTTGGTGTCCAGGATGAACATCGTCTGACAGATCAGCACGATGGCGAGCACCAGGCCGGGGTGGCGCTGGGGGTGGGAGGCGCCGGCGGGCGCGGATCCCGCTGTCGCCACGTGCGTGCTCTGTTCGGTCATGGCACTCCTCAGGATGGTGCGCAACGAAGTGAGGAAGCTCCTCGCTTTCTGGTGGGCTAAGATATGAGGAGGTTCCTCGTTTTGGCAAATGTGTGGAGGGTTCCCGTGACGGATCGATCAACGCAGGCCCGGCCCGCAGGGCGCAAAGATGCGCGACGCAATTACGAGCGTCTGCTGACGACCGCCCGGGCGGCTTTCGCCGAGCACGGCGTCGGCGCCTCCTTGAACGACATCGCGCGCACCGCCGGCGTCGGCAACGTGACCCTCTACCGGCACTTCCCGACCCGCCAGGCACTCCTGGAGGCATTGCTGGGCGAAAGCCTGCGCGGCCTGAAGGCCCGCTCAGATGAGCTGCTCGCCTCCCCATCCCCGCACCAGGCCTTGGCCACCTGGATGACGGCCGCGGTCGAGCACGCCATGGCCTATCGCGGCCTGGTCGACGCCCTCGTCGACAGCCTCGCCGACCCCACATCCGAACTCCACGCCACCTGCCAAGATGTCAAGGCCGCTGGGGCGCAACTATTGGCCAGAGCCCAGCGCACAGGGACGATCCGGCCTGATATTGACGCTTCCGCCCTTTTCTCCCTGATTGCTTCAGTCGCCTGGGCGGCGGAGCGGACCCCCGCACATCGTGATCAGCTTCTGGCCGTCATGTTCGACGGGCTCCACCGCCGGGTGGACGAGCCGGCCCAAACCTGCTGGTCCAATGAGGTGTGAACGGCGCGGCGTTCTCCCGGCGCCGTTCGGCGCCGGCCGGGACGGATGGGGCGACCCGCCTCTGCTTGGCGGCGCACCATGTGAGCTGAGTCGCCGGGGCCACGGCACACGACGAGCATCCGATGGAGTCCCATCAGCGGACGTCCCGGCTAGCCGGCCACGGCCCTTCTTTCCCGCGATCTCACCCAGGTCTTTCCCGTGATCTCACCCAGGCGGTGAAACCCTCGACCGCGTCGACGACCGCCTCGAAGCGGACCGAGTGGTATAGGTCGAAGGCGTGGTTCCCGCCGCGCAGCTCGGCGTACACGACGGGGGCGGCCGAGGTCTGGCGTAGGCGGTCGGCGAAGTGCCGGGCATCCGCCACGGGCACCAGCGGGTCCAGATCGCCGTGGGCCAGGAGGAACGGCGGCGCGTCCGGTGCGATGTGGGCCAGCGGCGAGGACTCGGGGCCCTGGCCGAAGTAGGTGCCGTACCAGCCGTTCAAGTAGATGGCGCCGGTCACGGAGGTGTCGGCGTCCTCGAAGCCCGGCTGGAAGGCGGGGTCGTTCTGGGTGAGCGCGGCCAGCGCCGCCATGTGCCCGCCCGCCGAACTGCCCTCGACGAACAGCGTCGACGGGTCGGCGCCGTACTCGTGGGCGTGCTCGCGTACCCAGGTGATGATCTTCTTGAGGTCGATCAGGTGGTCCGGGTGCTGGGCCTGGGGCCGTAGCCGGTAGTTGGCGCTGATGCACACCCATCCCTGGCCGACGAGGTGGTAGAGCAGGGGAAGTGACTGGCTGTTCTTGTGGCCGCCGGAGTAGGTGCCGCCGTGCAGGTGGATCATCACGGGCACGCCTTGCGGGCGCGAGCGGTGGTGGTGGAGGTCGAGCAGTTTGCGGCGGCCCGCGTCGCCGTAGGAGAGGTTGGCCACGCGCCGGACGTCCAGCCGGCGCTTGACGATGGGCAGCAGCAGGATGCGGGCCAGCGGGAGGCGGCGCCGTAGCCCTTGGGCGAGGTCGGCGTCGATGGCGGCGCGCCATCCGGCGCCCAGCCCTTCTGTCATGGCGCGCTCGATCCTGCCCCGCTCGCCCAGCGCGCGGTAGGCGATGACCGCGAGCCCGATCGCGGTCACGGCGGCCAGGGCGACGATCGCCCTGCCGCCCGCCGAGTCGATGTCACCGTGGACGATCGCCAGCGCCGTCGGGAGCAGCAGCATCCAGAGGAAGGCCGCGAACGGCAGTTCGTTGGCGGCCAGGCCGAAGTAGTAGCTCGGGCGGCCGAGTGGGCGTGAGAACGGCACCGGCCGTGGCGCGCCACGAGCACATCAGCAGGGCAGCCGAGGAGCTCCGTGTCGCCCAGCCCTCGCTCAGCCGGACCATCGCGCGGCTGGAGGCCGACCTGGGCGTGCCGCTGTTCGACCGGCACGGCAGGCGGATCCGCCTCAACCGGTTCGGCGCCGCATTCCTGCGCCGGGTGGACAGAGCCCTGGCCGAGCTGGACGACGCCAGGCGCGAACTCACCGACGCCGCCGGCATCACCCACGGCAGCGTCTCCCTCGCCTCGGAGACGCTGCTCACGGTCACCGAAACGGTCAAGAGCTTCATCGCCGAGCATCCAGGCGTCGCCGTACGCCTCTTCCAGGCGACCCCGGATGTCATGGCCGAGCGGCTGAGCGGGGGACAGGTCGACTTCTGCCTGGCCTCCGAGGTGCTTGACGGGCCGGGACTGAACCATGACGAACTGGTCCGCGAGGAAGTCCTGCTTGCCGTGTCGCTCGGGCACCGGCTCGCCGGCCGGCGGGAGGTGATCATGGCCGATCTCGCGGGCGAACCCGTCGTCACCACCCGGCCGGGGATCTGGCGGCGGACGCTGGCCGAGCGGCTGTTCTCCGAGGCCGGGTTGGAACTGGTGGTCGCCTGTGAGATCGACGAGGCCTCCACCGGCATCGAGATGGTCGGTGCCGGGCTCGGCGTGGGGTTCGGGCCCGTGTGGTATCTCCGTTCGCCGCTGGCGTCGCGGGCGCCGTTTTCTCCCGTACGGCTGGCCGCTCCCGGCGCCGAGCGGGTACTGCGGCTGTACTGGCGGGAGGCGGCCTACGTGTCCGAGGCGGCCGGCCGCTTCCGCGACCACCTGACCGCCTCGCTGAAGGCGACTTAGGGCTGTGATCTGCGGTGATAGCGACCAAGCCCGATGACGCACGCGCAACCTCCACTGATGCGGGACAGCTGATCGACACACGCCGCCTTTTCGTCGGACATCGCTTGGGAGACCACTGACCAGTGGAACGGGCCGTAGGGGTTCACGTGAGCCCAGAACAGCGGGCTGAGCGCGCGCCGGCCCTCCTCCGTGAGCCTGCCGGCCGGTGCTTCCACAGGGCGGTGGCGGCACCGGCCGGTCAGGGAGGAGCGTCAGGTGGCGAGGGTGGCCACCGGCTCCAGATCGTAGGTGCGGGCGTAGCCGTTCTCGGTGCCCACGAGCAGGTCCACAACGTCGAAGTAGCGGTCCCAGAAGGGGGTTTCGCGCAGCGCGTCGATCAGCAGCCGGTAGGCGTCGTGGTCGTCCGCCTCCCAGACCCAGATGTCGGTGACCCGCGCCGAGTAGAACTCCGTGTCGTAGAAGCGGGAGCGGACGCCGCGGGTGCGGGCCTCGATCACCGGGACGACTTGGGTGGTGAAGACCTGGACGCGTTCGGCCACGGTCATCGCGAGCCACTCGGGCGTGGTCTTGACCAGCATGAACGCGGTGACCGGCGGCTCGGTTCGGTCAGTGGGCATCGACTGCCTCCGGTGTGGCGAGGACGGCGGGCTTGAGAGTCTGCGCGCACCACTGCGCGAATCCGGTGGCCGGGCCCGCCAGCGGCGAGCGGTCGACGCCCGAATCCAGGCCCTGGTCCTTGGCGCGCTTCATGTCGACGACGCCCCCGACGAACGCCTCGTTGAGGCCGTAGCCGAGCAGGGTGGACCGCAGCTCGTCGAGCGGCTGGCGCTGGTAGCGGACCGGACGGCCCAGCTCCTCGGTCATGATGCGGGCCAGGTCGTTGGGTGACAGGTCCTGCGGGCCGAGCACCGGAACGCTGCCGGCGCCGGTCCAGGAGCGGTCCAGCAGCAGCCCGGCCGCCGTCGCGGCGATGTCGGCGACGGCCACCAGCGGGGCCGGACGGTCCGCGGCGACGGTGTCGGTGAAGACGCCGTTCTCGCGGATCGAGTCGGCCTCCTCCAGCAGGTTCTCGAAGAAGGACGGGCTGGCCAGGGCGCGGTAGGCGACGCCGGAGCCGGCGATCAGGTCGTCCATGGCCAGGGAGGCGGTGACCAGCCCGGCCTGGGCGGCCTGCGGGGTGCCGCGGCCGAGCGCCGAGACGCCGACGACATGGCCGACGCCGTGAGCGGCGAACGCCCGCGCGGCCGGGCGGGTGAAGCCGCTGAACGCCTCGTCGGGTGTGGCCGAGGCGTCCGGCGGCACCAGCCAGAAAACGGCGTCGGCCCCGGTGAAGGCGCGCTCGACGGTCGTGGCGTCGCCGTGCGAGCCGGTGACCACCTCGACCCGTCCGCGCACCGCCTCGGGGAGCCGGGCAGGATCGCGGACCACGACGCGCAACTCCTCTCCGTGTGCGGGCGCGGCTTCGACCAGCAGCGACAGTAGCCGCCGGCCGATGTTCCCGGTGGGGGCGGTAATGACGATCATGAAAACCTCGCGGTCTGTGTCGGATCGGTACGGCCCCTTGATCGTGCAGACCCGAACCGCATTGCCACAATGGGAACTTCAGCATCCAATCATTGCCCGAAACGGAATAATGCCGGTGAGCAGCCCAGCCCCGAACCTCGACGCCAACCTCGCCGTCGCCCTCGACGCCCTGCTGACCGAGCAGAGCGTCACCCGTGCCGCCGCGCGGCTGCGCACCTCTCCTGCGGCGATGAGCCGCACCCTGGCCCGGCTGCGCCGGGTGCTCCAGGACCCGCTGCTGGTGCGGGCAGGACAGGCGATGGTGCCCACACCCCGCGCCGAGGCACTGCGGGACGAGGCCGCCGCGGTGGTGCGCCGGCTGGAGGCACTGCTCACCCCGAGCGGCGGGATCGACCCCGCCGCACTGCGGCGCACCTTCACCGTCCAGGCCTCGGACCTGGTCGGCGCGGCGCTGGCGCCGGGTCTGCTCGGGCTGGCCCGGCGCCGGGCGCCGGGCGTCTCGCTGCGGGTGCTGGCCGAGGAGTGGGAGGCGGGCCCCGCGCTGCGCGAGGGCCGCATCGATCTGGAGATCGGGGCCATCAACCACGTCGACCCGGAGACCCGGGTCGAAGAGCTGGTCACGCTGCGGATGGCGGCCGGCGTCAGGGCCGGGCACCCGCTCACCGAAGGAACCCTGACGCCCGCCAGGCTGGCCGCGGCCGAGCACGTGGGGGTCAGCCGCCGGGGACGCTTCACCGGTCCGCTGGACGCGGCCTTGGCCGAGCAAGGGCTCAGCCGGCGGGTCAGCGCCGTCCTGCCCGGACATCTGGCGGCGATGGCGCTGGCCGCAGTCGGCGACGTGGTCTGCCTGGTGCCGACCGCGCTGCCGGGCGAGCCCCCTTCACCACTCAGCGACGCGGCGCACGCGCTGGGACTGCGCCTGCTGGAGATCCCGCTGCCGCTGCCACCACTGACGATCGGCATGGCCTGGCACCCGCGCCACACCGCCGACGGGGCCCACCAGTGGCTGCGTGGCGCCGTGCGCCGGGTACTCCGGCCGGCCCGGGAGGAATAGCCCACAGCGCGGGTCCGCGCATACCCCGGGCGCCCGGACACAGGCCCGAACCCGACCGTGGCCAGAAGCGCAGGTCGTAGGCGCGCACCTGACCGGTCACCAGGGAGCCGGCCACCCGCGGCATGTCCGGCCGGTGCGTGACCACCTTGCCCAGGTTGGCAGGGAGTCTCGCGGGGTGCCTGGCACGACCATCTGCCCGATCCCGGCCACCTGGCCGTTCACCTCTGCTGAGCACCACAGCGGAGTTTCGGGAGCCCCTACGCGCGTGCGCGCGGGGCCTGGCACCCGACCGGCTACCGCTGTGACGTGCGGCGTTGCTTGGCGGGTCTCAGCGGCGTTATCTGTCAGGGTCAGCTGGTGCCGATGACAGGGCGTGCCGTGCGGCGTCGATGACTTCGGCGGTGGCTCGGCCGAGTCCGTTGAGTTTCATGACGCGCTCGCCCCGCATCTGGAGGCGCTGCGCCAGACCACGGGCCTCACGAGCTCGGGGAGCCGTGAGGGCCCCGCCGCGGGGTGTGCGCGTGGATCTCCGCCACCGTCTGCGGCTGATCATACGTTCGTCAACGACACCCGCGCTTCCAGGGCGGTCCAGTCCTGACTGCGCGGGGAAGATTGCGGATCAGCGAGGTACGGCGCGCACCCATTCGCGGCCGCCGTCGAGAAATCCGGAGACCGTCAGGCCGGCCCGGTCGAGCTCGCGGCCCAGACGGTCGTCGTCGAGGCGGCGGCTGAGGAAGGTATGGGTCCAGCGCCGCTCGCCGATGACGTACTCCATGGTGGCCTCCAGCAGATCTGGTCCGGGACGGCCGATGCCGGTCATGCGGACGGTGCGGCCGTCATCGGTCCGGCGTTCGAACGGTTGGACGGTGTCGTACCACTCGGGGGACTTGCGCTGCAGGATGACACAGCCGTCGTCGGCGACGTGCCGGCGGCAGGTACGCAGGAACGCAGCGCGCAGGTCGTCGTCGGCGGTCTCGACGACGAACGACATCAGCAGCACCAGATCGAAGGTCCGGGGCAGGGCCAGGGTCTGGATGCGGGAGTGGACGGTCTCGGCTCCGGTGATGTGGGCGAGCATCTCGGGGGATTCGTCGACGGCGACGACCTCGTGCCCGAGTTCCAGCAGGGGACGGGTAATGCGCCCGGTGCCGGCGCCGAGTTCGAGGATGCTCGCCCCGGGCGGGACAGCGGCGTGGATGAGCTCAGGTTCGCCGCCCGCGGTGAGGGTGGCGTAGTAGTCGACCGCGCAGCCGTCCGGGGTGATCGGTCCGGGGCCTGTGCCGTGATAGATCCGCTGTGAGGTCATGCTTCCCATTCTGGGGCGCCGCGGGCAGCCGGGGCGAAGGGCGGGGAGACGGTCAGCGAGTCATCGGCACCGCACGGGACGCCCTTGTCATCGGCACCAGCCGACCCTGGCAGATAACGCCGCTGGAACCCCGCCGAACAGCGCCGCACGGCACAGCTATCACCCCGGCCGGGCCGGAAGCGTAGGGGCTGCCGCGCCGCCTGCATGCCATGCAACGGGACCGCATGTCCGCTCCGAAAATCCCCGCAAACCGGACAGTGTGCCGCCCGCTCGTCGGCACTCCCGTTCCGCCCCGGACGTTTGTGCAGGTCACAGCGTCGGAGCCGGTTTCCATGCCGGGCAGAACCAGTGTTCTATCCGGTCACCGGACCAGATGGCGGCTAATCGCATGTTGTGGGCAGGGGCCAGTCGCAGAGCCTGACTTGGCGAAGGCGCTGGATGCCTATCCCCAGACCGGCCCGGGCTGGTGCCTGCCCACCTTGTGATCTGCCGTCGTCGTGTTCGGTGTGCCGGGCTGATGAGCCTGACTTCGGGAGGGTCCTCAAGACCTGACCCCAGACCGGCCCTCCTGACATTCTCCCGTCACGACCCCGGCTTTCGACGAGCGTGGTGTTCGTGGTTCGAGCCCGTCTGCGGGGTCGACCTCCCAAACGCGGCCGAGCCGGTGAGCTCTTGCAGCAGTAGGAGGCCCCGCGGATCGCTGGGGTCGCGAACGGCTGATCGGATGTCGGACCGGCCAGTCCTTCGATTAGCGGGCCGCGCGTCTCAGCTGCGGCTTTGAGCTGCACCGATGACCGGCTGCCTGTCCTGGGAGGAACATTGGCGAAGCTGTTCTGCGGGATCGACTGGGCCGAACACCACCACGACATCGTCACCGACGGCCTGCCCTGGATCGTGATGGAGCTGATCGACGGCCAATCACTGCACGAGCACCTCGACACCCAGGGGCCGTTGCCGGTGGAGCGGGCCGCGCAGCTCGCCGCGGGGCTGCTGGCAGCGCTGGGCGCGGCGCACCAGGCCGGCATCGTGCACCGCGACATCAAACCAGCCAACGTCATGCTCGCCAGGGACGGAAAGATCCTGCTCACCGACTTCGGGATCGCGGTTCACACCACCGACACCACTCTGACGACCACCGGGATGCTCATCGGCTTGCCCGAGTACATGGCCCCTGAACGGCTGCGCGGCATTGACGGGCTCCCCGCCAGTGACCTGTTCTCCCTTGGAGTGACCCTCTACCATGCCGTCGAGGGCATCTCGCCGTTCCGCCGCAACACCCAACCGGCAGTGTTGACCGCGGTCCTGCTGGAAGAGCCCCCGCCGCCACGCCGCGCAGGCCGATTCGCACCGCTCATCACCCGGCTGATCGACAAGGAGCCGCGCAACAGGCCGACTGTCGAGGAGGCGCTGGCCATGCTCGGCGAACAGCAGCCGAAGTTCGGCCTGCCCAGCAGGTGGAGATCAAGAAGGTCGCCAAGTCCAAGCCTGCCGAGCACGGGCTGCCCTTCGCCCGGTGGAGCCTGACCAAGCTGGCCGACTTCCTGGTGGCCGAGGGGGCGGTCGACGACATCAGCCATGAGGGCCTGCGCGAGCTTCTGTGCCCAAGTGAGCTGATCAGTACAGGTCACCGAGGTTCCAAGAAGACCGTGTCCTCGGCAGCGGAGACGCTACCGACTTTCGAGAACACACGTGATTCCGGCTTGAAACCCCAGCTCAGCACTTCCGAGAGCAGGGCCTCACTGCTACATGGCGGCTGAGGTCACGTTCGGGAGGAGGACGCCGTCATAGGCCGCAAAGTAGGGGCGTATCCCGAGGTCAGGGCGTCGTACCGGTGCCTGTCGGAATCCACGCGCCGAACGGACCCGAGTGGGGGCCAAGCGGGAATGGCCTGGCGGGTGAGTCGCCCGCCGCGGTCGGCGAGTCGAGGAAGAAGGGGCCCGGCGACGGAGGCGGAGCCGAGGACGACCCTTCGATCCAGGGGACTGACCGGCCGCCCGGCCCCGGTCACAGGAACAGGAACAGAGGGATCAACAGCAGGGGCAGCGCCAGGATGAGCATGAGACATCCCCCTGCCGGCGGGGTTCTGCGGGCCTGTTCATTCAGCTCCGCCATCATGCGCTGCTGTGCCGGGCAGCCCGGAGTCACGACGTCCTCACGGCTGAAGACGCGACAGGGCAGCCCTGTCATGAACTTGGGGTCGTACGGCCGTTGGCACATGGAGCAGATGGGGTCGCTCATCGTCCCTCCCGATGTCGTGATGGCCGGCCTGCACAGTGCGCCAACGCTACGGCACCCATGGGCGCCGTGACAGGGCCGCGGCCTCATCCGGCCACCCGCCCCGGCCCCCGGCCGCGGCGGGGCACCGAGGTGGGGGCCACGGGACCATGGGCGTCCCGTGGCCCCGTATCCGGCTCAGGACGCGGGCGCGGTCGTGGCCGAGGCGGGCGCGGCCGGTGTGCGGGCAGATGTCGGCGGCCGCCGGCCGCCTGGCCGGGACCGACGGCACGGCCCAGTGCTTCTTGGTCTGGCACCAGAGCAGTCAGGAGGTGACGTCGGCGCGGTTGCGGTTCCAGGTCTCAGCCGCGCTCGCCCCCCATAGCTCGGCGAGCGCGGCGCCGATCTCGGCGTCGGCGACCTCTGGGAGCGGCCGGTCGCGCCCGAGCAGGGCGATGACACGGTCGACGGCCGAGGCGTAGGCGCGGTGGGTGTTGGGGTTGGCCGTGCGCGAGGTGGCGAGGAAGGCGTCGGCGGCCGCGGCGAGGGTGACGTGCCCGCCGCGCCGCGCGGCGATCTTCGGGGCGGCGCTCATGCCGGCCGCGCGACTTCTGTTGTGATGTACCGGATAACGTGCCGGAGTCGCGCACCGTCCCGGCGAGGGGTCCTCCTGGTCGCCGCGCCGCCGTGATCGCTCATGTGCGTGATAATGAACCATTATCACCTGGATTGGTTAGGGATGATCTAGGCCCGATTCGGAGTCGGTGGGTGGCTGTTCGACCGGGAAGAAGATCGGGCTGAGCAGGTGTTGCGTGCGGTCCGGCGTTGGCTGGTTGGTCAACAGGGGCAGGATCACGCGACGGAACTCGCTGATCATCTCTTCCAGCTCGCCGCGGGTGAGCCAGACAGCGTGCTGCCGGTAGCCGACGAGATCCGCCACCGGGTCGACATCCTCGCGATCGAGGTAGGCGTTGAATTCAGCGACCAGGACGGCCATCGAGGTGGCGAAGGCGCGCCGGTGGTCGTCGGGCGTCATGGCCGCGAGTGCATCGGCGTCGAGGACGGCTCGGTCGTGGCGTAGCCGGTAGCGGCGCTCCACCGCGCCCCGCACCCGCCTCTCGCCCGCCACTTCCAGGATTCCGCTGGCCACGAGCAGGTCGACGTGCCGATAGACCATGGCCTTCGAGGTGTCGGGGATCCGTGCGCATAGCTGGCCGGTGGTGAGTTCCCGCTCTCCCCGCATCGCATGCACGATCCGCAGCCGCACCGGATGCGCCAGTAGCTCCAAAGTATCCACGATGCAACGGTCTCATGCTGTGCTACCGTTCGCAAAACAGTAGAAAGGATGGCGTCGGGATGACCAAGGGAACGGATCCGGCTGCGATCGCCACGGCGGTCGTCGAGATGGCGCGGAGTGGACGCTTTGCGGACATCGAGAAGCTATTTGCCCCGCCACTGCGAGCGGTGGTCTCCGCTGAGACGCTGCAAGTCGCCTGGGACAGTCAGCTCTCCAGGCTCGGGGCGATCTCCGCGGTCGGGGCGCCGATCAGCGAGCCGGCCCCCGAGAGCTGGGTGACCACATCGGGGAAGGCAGAGCTGGTCAGGGTGAGCGTCCCGGTGACGTACGAGCGTGGCGACCTGACGATGGTCATGTCGGTCGACGAGACCGGCCTGCTGCAGGGCCTGCAGCTCGCACCTCCGCTCACCGAGCCATGGACGCCGCCGTCGTACGCCCGCCGCAGGAGGTTCGACGAGCATGAGGTCACCGTGGGCTCCGGCGCGCTGGCCGTGCCCGGCACGTTGAGCCTGCCACGCGGGCGCGGCCCGTGGCCCGCGGCGGTGCTGCTCAGCGGCGGCGGGCCGTTCGACCGGGACGCCACCAGCGGCCCCAACAAGCCGCTCAAGGACCTGGCCTGGGGGCTGGCCAGCCGCGGCGTGGCCGTGCTGCGCTTCGACAAGGTGACCTGCGCCCACCCCAGCCAGGTGGCGGCGGACCCGGACTTCACCATGAGCGACGAGTACGTCCCGCACGCCGTCGCGGCTATCCACCTGCTCCAACGCCACCCGGCCGTCGACGCCGCGCGTGTGTATGTCGCAGGCCACAGCATGGGCGGCAAGGTGGCCCCGAGGGTCGCCGCTGCCGAGCCGTCGGTGGCCGGGCTGGTGCTCTTGGCCGCTGACACCCAGCCCATGCACCGTGCGGCCGTCCGCGTCATCCGGCACCTGGCCTCGCTCGATCCCGGCGCGCAGGCCGCAGTCGAGGCGATCACGCGGCAGGCCGCAGTTGTCGACAGCCCGCACCTGTCGGCCGCCACTCCCGCGGCGGAGCTGCCGTTCGGCTACTCGGGGGCGTACTGGCTCGACCTGCGCGGCTACGACCCGGTCGCGGCCGCGGCCGCGCTGGACAATCCGATGCTCATCCTGCAGGGCGGACGCGACTATCAGGTCACCGTCGCCGACGACCTCGCGGGCTGGCAGGCAGGCCTCGCCCACCGTACGGACGTCACCATCCGCGTCTACGACGCCGACGACCACCTGTTCTTCCCCGGCTCAGGCCCGTCCACGCCCGCGGACTACGACAAGCCCCAGCACGTGGATGCGGCCGTGGTCACCGACATCGCCGACTGGCTGGCACCGCGTCAATCGGCGATCGCCCGGCTCGTCTCCAGCTTCAAACGCTGACCATCTCACCGGCTGTGATCGCCCCGACGTAGATGGCGACCTGGTGCTGCTCCATCCCCGCCACCGGGCCCGGCACCTGCTGCGTCACCGCTCATCTCCCGCTCGTGCCGTGCCATGCCCGAGGTGACGGTACCGGGGCGCCTGCCCGGTCCGGAACGGGGGGCGAGGAGAGTGCCGCGCTCGAGGTCAGCACCCGCAGTCGCTCCCACCACCCCCGCAGGCGCCCCTCGTGGCCGCGCTGGTGGCCGTGCGCGGAGTTCGCCGGCGGTGCAGCCACCACATGGTGTCTGTTCAGGCCGCGGTGAGGTCGAGCCGGGTCTCCATGTCCAGCCGGAACCGGCCGTAGGGGTTCATGTGCGCCCAGAACAATGGGCCGAGCGCGCGCCGGTCTTCTTCCGCCAGCTTGCCGGCCCACTGCGGATCTCGCAGAACGGCCTGTAGGAGGGGGACCGGTAGTAATCGCGGAAATCCAACGGATATGCCCTTTACCTGTGCTGATGTGAGGGCGCCGCAGGGCTGGCGTGCCGGTTGGTAGATACGGCGGGCAGGCTGAGGATGCCGCTGACCTTGCCCGGGTACTCCAGGTCGACGCTGGTCAGCGATATCCGTTGGATTTTCGGCGATTACTACCGGACCCCCTAGACGGCTGGATTCCCGTCAGGTGGTTCCGTAAGCCCACGAGGAACAGTCGTCGCTGCCGTCGTAGCAGAGCTTGATCTTGATGTCGTTGTCCTCGCCGAGGTCCCCATCAGCGCCCAGCTGGATGGTGTGGCCCTCGTCAGGGCCGTCCCAGTTGATATTCCACGCGTACCACTTCCCCGCCTCCGACCGATACTCCACGCGCACGAACATGTTGTCGTCGTTGCTGAAGCCGGAGAGGACCTCGTCATAGGCGTGGAAGTGCACGTGGGTCTCTTGGTCGCGGATCTCGACTGAGGCGTCCCGGCCGCCATTATCGTCGGGCTCGGGGCGGCTGTAGCTCTTGACTATCCAGTCCGTCTCGTGCGCCGTCGAAGTAGCGATCTTCGAGGTGCTGACCGGGGAGAAAGACGTGGGCTGGAGCTGGGCGGCGGCCGGGCCTGCGGTCGCCGTCGGCATGAGCAGACCGGCCAGCAGTGTGCCCGCAACGGCCAGGACCTGTCTGTTGCCCCCCGCAGTGGATGAGCGGCTGACGATTCCCATGAGTGTGTTCCCTTCTTCGAGCAGCTTCAGAGCCTCCGGGCATCGGCCCCGAGTCCGGCCCCTGGAGGGGATCCAGTCCACAACGTGATGGCATCCCTGGTCCACGTGTTCCTGCCTGAGCAGGAACACGCAGCTCACAGCCATGGAAGACGACGGCGCCGGGCTCAGCGAGCGCGAGATCGCCGCACAGTGCCGACGGCCGGCGCGGTACGCACCATCTCCCCCCGCGCGGTGCCGGCCCCGGACGACGCCGGGGTCGGGGTGGTCAGGGCCGGGTCGGCCAGCAGCCCCCACAAGGTGCCGCCCACGGCCGCGCCGACCAGCACGATCACGGGGATGATCCACCAGGCCGCCGGACGCGGCACGCGCATCACCGGCGGGGCGGCAAACACGACGGCGGGCACGGCGACGTATGGGTAACGGCATCCCTCCATTCCAGCCGCCGGCGGCCTGCATCCGGCCGGACGCTACATGATCGTTTGGTTATGACGGCCTGGAAGGGCCCCACTCGGCTTGATCTGGACCAACCCGGCCTCGTTGATGATCTCGAGAACTCGATGTCGGTCTGAAGTGGCCCCACCCCGGATGCGGTCGGAATATGGCGGGTCGCACCCGCACTTACGTCCTCAGGAAGGCCGGAACCGAGAACAGGGGGCCGGTTATCACGTTGCGGCAGCCTGGAAGGTTCGCGATCATCGAGGGCATGAGGCCACAGCCGGTGATCAATTGCGGAGAGGTCACCTTGCGGCGCTGGGGGTCGAAGGAGGACTTCGAGGTCCTGTTCCGTCTGATCGAGGAGTCGCTGGATCATCTGCGTCCGTGGATGCCGTGGGTGGCAGGACACAGCACGCAGGCCACCGCCGACTTCCTCGCGTGCTGCGGGTCGCAATGGGACAGCGGCGAGGCCTACAACTATGCGATCACCTGTCGCGGCGCCGTCGTCGGCAGCTGCTCGATGTACGGCGACGCCGATCCCAGTGGCCGGGAGATCGGATACTGGTTGCATCCAGCCGCGACCGGTCGCGGTCTGGCGACCCTGGCCGCGACGGTTCTGACCGTGGAGGCGTTCACACTGCCGGATGTGGCCTATGTCGAGATCGTCCATGATGTCGCCAACACCGCCAGCGGCGCGGTGGCTCGGCGCGCAGGCTTCGTCGAGGTCAGGCGTCAAGAGGCCCGGCTTCCGCTCGCTCCCTGCGAAAGCGGCGTCGACGTGGTCTGGCGAATGTCTCGCACACCGCAATCGTAGAAACGCGATCGAGCATGCTGGGTGTCCAGCCGGTTACCGGGCGTTCCGGTGGAGCCGCCCGCATGTCTTTCCGCCGTATCCCAGCCGCACCCCACTCGAGATGTGGCGTCCGAAGGGATGTGACGACCCCGCCTTCGGGATCCGGAGCGAGGGCATCGTCCGTCCTGTGCCACGCCCGGGCCCCCGCGCCCGCTGGGCGGGCGATGCCCTCGCGTGGGAGGGGTTCGGGGGCGGTAGGCCCCGAGTCCACAGGCCGAACCGTCGTCGGCCCCGCCTGCCCCAGGGTGGGGCCAGATCAAGCCGTCACGCCAATCCGCCGAAGATCGTTAAATGGGTCCAGGGCCTCGCGGTCGAGTCGATGCGCAGGGCGGGACGCCGCATCGACGACGAGGTCCTGGCCCACATCTCCCCGGCGCACAGCGAGAACATCAACTTCTTCGGCGCACTCAGGGGCCCCTTCAGAGTAGGCGCCGAAAAACAACGCTTAGCTGCGTCGGCGCTGGGAGAGGTAGGTACTCGCGGATCTTGCCGGGCACGTGCGGCCGCTGGTCGCCGAGCGAGACGCCCAAGCGTCGGGAACTGGTTGGCGATCTCCAGCGCGGTGAGGGGGCCTGGCTGGCGCTATAGCTGTGTGACCAGGCGTTCGGGGACCCAGATCGCTCACACTCCTGCTCGCGCAGCGAACGCGTCGAGCGCTACCGCAACGCCTCTGCGAAAGTAGACAGCCTCTGTCGCAGGTGGCCGTGGAATGCCTTCCCGTCCGGGCAGACGGCAGCAGCGGTCGGGGAGAGTCGGCCATGGGTGCGCCGCTGCCCGTACGAGGGTGAAGTCGAGATCCGGTGGGTCGCGCTCGAGCCCAGCCGAGTACGCCGTGCCGGGTCCGGGACGCGAGGACTACCTGCGGACGCAGATCGCGCACCGATTAGGTTTCCGCGCCGTGCCCGTCTGTACGTGTGAGATCGACTCACAGGAGGCTGGCACGATGCGGAAACTGATCTTCGGCATGAACCTGAGCCTGGACGGCTACATCGCCGCGCCCGGCGACGACCTCGGCTGGAGCGTACCGAGCGACGAGCTGTTCCAGTGGTGGTCCGACCGGGTGGGGGCGACCGGCCTGGCGCTGTACGGGCGCAAACTGTGGGAGACGATGAGCTCCCACTGGCCGACCGCCGACCAGCAGCCCGGCGCCACACCGGCGGAGATCGAGTACGCCCGCCGCTGGCGGGACATGCCGAAGGTGGTGTTCTCCTCGACGACCAGCACGGTCGACTGGAACACCCGCCTGGTCACCGGCGACGCGGTCGCCGAGATCACCCGGCTCAAGGCCGAAGACGGCGGCCCCATGGACATCGGCGGCGCCACACTTGCCGCAGCGGCCATGCGGGCCGGGCTGATCGACGAGTACGTGCTGGTCACCGCACCGGCCTTGGTGGGCGGCGGTACGCCGTTCTTCACGGCCCTGGACAGCTGGGTGAACCTGAACCTGGTGGAGACGCGGACGTTTCCCGGCGGCGTGGTGCTGACCCGATACGAGACGAGGCGATGAGCACGGGGCCAGATGCTCGGCTCGTGAGACCAGGTCCTGGGCTCGTGAGGCCAGGTCGAGATCCTTCCTGGCGTGCTCACCGTGCCCCTCGGCTATGAGGGGACCTTCCTTGCGTTCCGAGTGAGCTGTTGACCGACTTGCTGGAGATGAGGGCGACGGCGTCGTTGATCGTGACGATGTTCTTCGGGCATGAAGATGCCCCGCCGGCAACGCCGGCGGGGCGGTGGTGTTCACGTTGTCGCGTTGGTGTTCAGCTGGTCGGGGTGCTCATTCCGCGGTGACTTCGGTGACGGCGGCCCGTGCGCTGGACTCGTCGACGATGGGGACTCGTCTGATCACAGTGTCGGGGGCAGGCCCAGCCATGGTTTGTCGGTGGCGTCGAATCCGGTGAGCTCGGCGACCTTCCCGTCGACGATGTGCAGGACCGCGATGGTGAACAGCCGGTACTCCGGGTCGTCGGGGGTGCGGAGGTACAGCACGGCGGCAGGCATGCGGTTGACCGTCGTGGTGATACAGCGCCAGTCGTCGTAGCCGCGCTGGAAGAGCCCACTGGAGACCCAGCCGTCCACCGCGTCCTTGGCCGTCATGATCAAAGTGCCCGGCTCGGGCAGCATCGCGAAGCGCAGGTCGTCGCGGAGCAGGGACACCAGCCCGTCGAGGTCGTTGCGCTCATGGGCGTCGATATACGACTTCACCACGCCGCGCTCGTCATTCGACAGCTCGTGGGTGGCGGGGCTCCGCCAGTCGAGGCGGCGGTCGGGCAGCTGCTCGCGCATCGTCACACGGGCCCGCTGCAGTGCGCTGGTCACCGATGCGACGGTCAGTTCGAGGGCGTCGGCGGCTTTCGACGCCGGCCAGCCGAGGACGTCGCGCAGGATGAACACCGCTCGCTGCCGCGGCGGCAGGTGCTGGACGGCGACGATGAACGCCAGCTCGATCGTCTCCCGCGCCACCACCGATTCCTGCGGGTCCTCGGGGAGCATCCGGTCGGGGTACGGCTGCAGGTACTGCACCTCGGAGCCGGGGTCCGGCAGCTCGGACGGTACGGGTGTGCGGTCGTTGCGCTTCTCCAGGAAGTCGAGACAGGCGTTCGTCGCGATCCGGTACAGCCAGGTCCGCAGGGTCGCGTGGCCCTTGAACGACTCCCGCTTGTTCCACGCTCGCAGGAACGTCTCCTGCGTCATGTCCTGGGCGTCCTCGTAGTTCGCGAGCATCCGGTAGCAGTGCACCTGCAGCTCACGCCGGTGGCGCTCCGTGATGAGTGCGAACCGCGCCGTGTCGCCTGAGCGGACCGCCGCGCGGAACGTGGCCTCGTCGGCGCCCAGCGGTCTGGTGTCGGTCATGGTCATCAATCCTTCCACCGGTGCGAGGGGCTAGCAGAACTGACGACGTGGCGGAGGATTTCTGATCGGTGAAGCCGCTGACACCGGGCTGTTCGCCAGGCCGGATGGGTCGGGGTCGATCCAGGGGACGTGCTCCGGGTCGGGCACACCCTCGATGTCGAGGTGGGGCCAGCACGGCTAAGCGTTGTTTTTCGGCGCCTGCTATTTAGGGGCCGCATCGGCGCGCCTCCGACCGCGATGCCAAATCAGACGCCGCCTCGGCGAGGTCAGTCACCCGCGCGGCCTCGCCGAGGTCGGACAGCACGCCTAACCGACGGTTCAGACCGGCGGTGGCGCGGTCACAGCGTCGGGCTGAGCTTGGAGTTGCTTCATGTCGGTGGCATCCGACCGGCGGAGAACAAAGATCTTCGCCAGCGCGATGAGGCTGGGGCCGGTGAGGAGCGCTGCCAGCCACAGCTGTCCGTTGACGCCGCCGACAACTGCGCCGGTGAGCATGCCGATCGCGATGGCGACGGAGCCGCAGGTCCGTGCCCCGGTCGTCCTCGTCTTCGCCGATCCTGCCGTTGTCAGACAATGCCGTATTGTCTGACAACGGCAGGATCGGCTCCTGCGGGAACACCCGTGCGGGCCGTACACCGAAGGCACCCAGCGCCGACTCGACGGCATCGAGGTCCAGCGCGGTACCTGGACACCCAGCGCCGACGAACTCGCAGACCGCATGACCACTCGGTGATCGTGCCGCCTGCCCGGTCGGATCATCGCTGGTCAGCGCCATATCCGCCCGATTTTCGGCGAGTACTACGGGGACCCCGGGTTCGACGGCGCTGACGCGGACGTGCTGGGCGACCACGACCGTGCCCCCTCCGGTGACCACGACCGCCACCGCGCCACCGCAGTCCGCCATGTCTTGCGGACTGCGCGCCGGTGCCGGGGCCTTCCACCGGCACCCGGCCGAGCAGTTCTCCCGCCACCACGACGACCCGCTGCAGGCCTACCTGCATGCCGCACCGTAACCAGGGGTGTTGCGCTGAGATCGTCTCATGGTCGCAGACGGCTCTGGGAGCAGGCTCCCAGAGTGGAATCCTCCGAAACGCCGAGGAAACCCAGAGCGCGGGGAGTGAGGCTGGAGGCATGATCGTTAAAGCTCTGGGACTCGCACTGGCCGCGGCCCTGTTGCCCGGCGCACCAACCCCTCCGCACGGCCCGCATGAGTGCGCGAATGCGAGCGCGCGCTGCGACGGCAGCATCGACGTCCCCCTTGACTGGGGGGACGCCTCCTCCGAACGGCTTTCCGTAGGCTTCGCCTGGATCCCGGCCAAGGACGCCGACGGGACGGTGGTGGCCAACCTCGGCGGGCCCACCCGGGCCCTGCCGACCGTGCCCGAGCTTCAGCGGATTCTCGGGCCCGTGCTCGAGCGGAAGAACTTGCTGGTCATGGATCCGCGCGGGCTCGGGAAGTCCACGCCGCCGCTGTGCCCGGGAACCGACCTCGGCAGGCCCGAGACCATCGCCGCCTGCGCCAAGAGCGTGGGTCCGAAGGGCGCGTACTTCACCGCCGACCAGGCCGCGCACGATCTCGACGCCCTACGGCGGGCGCTCGGCCTCGGCAAGGTGAGCTTCTTCGGCAACTCCTACGGCACCCTGTACGCCCAGGCGTACGCGGCCCGGTACCCGCGCAGCCTGGACGCGGTGTTCCTGGACAGCTCCATGGTCGTGGACCGCGACGGGTACGCGCGCTGGCCGTCCCAGGTCCAGCTCGGCCATCTCGATCTCGTCTGCGGGCGGTCGAAGGCATGCGACGCACTGCCGGATAGCGCCTCCGGTGCCTGGACACAGCTAGTGGACCGGCTGCGGGAACGGCCCGACCCGGAGGTCTCGGTGTTCCAGACCCTGGCGCTGAGCGGGGTGTCCGAGCCGGTGTTCGGCAGGGAGTCCACCGCGGCCGCGGACGCCTACCTGCGCGGCGACCCGGCTCCGCTGCGCCGTCTGGCTCGGCTGATTCCCAAAACCCTTCCTCCGGACAACGATCCACATCTTGCCGGGTATTTGGGCTATCGCTGCGGCGACGGCACCTTCCCGTTCGACCGGCTGGCGCCGGCAGCCGAGCGCGAGGCCCAGGCCATGCGGTACTACGAGCGGATACGCCCACTGGCGCCCTATCAGATCACCGACATCTTCCCCGGGATCGGCAGTGTGGAGCCGTGCATCAACTGGCCGACTCCGCGCCACAGCCCGCCGCGCCCGCCCGGACAAGCACTGCCCGCAGTACCCGTCCTGGTGATGGCGGGGGACTTCGACCTCAACAGCCCCACCGATGTGGCGCGTTCGGTGCGGGCCTTCCCGAAAGCGACCGTCGTCCGCGTCCCGTTCGGGCGGCATGGGCTGTCCTTTTCTCCGGGGCCGATGGGTGATTGCGTGCGCGCCACGCTGCGTACCTTCCTGACCACGAAGCGGGTGTCCGACCAGGGGTGCGGCGGCGAGAACTACCGCGCGGTCGGCGCCTTCCCGCAACAGGTCAGGGACATGCCGCCGCATCCGGCCCGCAAGCTCAGCACCGCCCAGCGGCGGATGCTCGCGGCCACCTTCGCCACCGCCGCGGACGCCACCGCCCGCCGCAACCCCAACGGCTACTTCTACACAAGGGTGCAGAACGAGCCGGGGCTACGCGGCGGCCAGGTCGCCTTCGGCCAGGACATCACACTCGACGGGGTGCGGTTCGTGCGCGACCTACGGGTCAGCGGCCCGATCAAGCTCACCCCGGACGGCCGCGCCACCGCCACGCTCCGCGCCGAGACCGGCAAACGCACCCACGAGGTGGCGCTGACCTGGACGGCGTTCTCCACCCGACCGTCCCTGTCCGGCACCTTCGACGGCATCCCCTTCGACTAGACCATACGCCTCCTCGGATATGAACCGGCGGCCGATATCGCTATTGGACAAGATCCATGTCGAGCTGTTTTGCTCCTGCTCTCTGACCGCGATCAGCAAGGAACGACGACATGCGATATCTCCGCATCCGTGCCGGACTCGCCACCGCCTCCTCACTCCTGGTCGGCGGTGCCGTGAGCACGGGGACGGCCTCAGCGACTCAGCACAGACACCGCGTTGTAGCCAGACTCACGGCGACGTGACGTGACTCGAGTTTTCAGCGTGCGCGCGGTACGAACCTTCATGAGGATCGTGTGTTTCTTCAGATGCCCCCGTGTCTTCGACACGACGCTGGTGATCGTGCTCTCCGTCCCGGTGCTCCTGAGCATGACCTCTGTGATCGTCTCGGGCGAGACACGGGCGACGCTGACCGCTGGGCTCCATGTGGCGGGTTCCCTGTGCCTGCTCATGAGGCGTGGCCGGCCGATCCTGACCGCCGAGCTGGTGGCCGCGCTAGGAGTCGTGGGCATCACGACGCAGTCGCTGTCCTTCATCAGCCTGCCCTCGTGCATCGCGTACTACAGCCTGGGCCGCTACACCACCAGCCGGCCGACACTGATCACCTCGGCGACGGTCTTCGTCATCTACGCGATCGATACGGAGCTGTTCCGCGCCGCGACGGGCGGCTGGTTGGGGTCCCTGCTCGCCGTCTCCGTGCCCGTGGGCATCGGCCAGTTCGTCCGGCTCAGGACCGAGCTCAACGAGCGCAGCAGGCAAGAGGCCGCCGACGCCGCCGTGCGCGCCGAGCGGCGGCGCATCGCCAGGGAACTGCACGACGTGGTCGCCCACCACATCACCGTGATCAACGCCCTGGTCGGCGGCGCGCGGGCCACGCTCCCACCCGGGCAGGACGTCACCAAGGACGCTCTGGAGAGCGCCGAACAGACGGCCCGCCAGGCGATGTCGGAGATGCGCCGCCTGCTCGACGTGCTCAGGGTCGACGGCAACGAAGGACCGGACGCCGCGACGGGGGTGAGCGCGGAGCAGCTGCCCGTACTGATCAAGGAGGCGAGGTCGTCGGGACTGCCCGCCAGCCTGACGGTGACCGGCGAGCCCATCGAGCTGCCCGCCGCCGTGGACCACGCCGTCTACCGCATCGTGCAGGAGGCGCTGACCAACACGCGCAAGCACGCCGTCAGTGCCAGGGCCAGCGTGCGGCTGGCGTACGAGCCGGCCGCGGTGGAGGTCGAGGTGATCGACGACGGCCTGGCGCAGGAGACCGGCGCGCCGGGATTCGGGCTCGGCGGCATGGCCGAGCGGGTGGCGTTGTGCGGAGGCCGGCTCGCCACCGGCTCGCGTCCGGAGGGCGGCTTCCGGGTGCACGCCCGCATCCCCCTGGAGAGATCATGATCAGAGTTCTGCTGGCCGACGACCACGAGCTGGTGCGTAAGGGCTTCAAGCTGATGCTGGACGCCCAGCCCGACCTGAACGTGGTCGGCGAGGCCGCCGACGGCGTGGAGGCGGTGGAGCTGAGCAGGAGACTCCGGCCGGACGTGGTGCTCATGGACCTGCACATGCCCAGCCTGGACGGCGTGCGCGCCACCGAGCTGATCACCGCGGAACTACCGGGCGTTCGGGTGCTCGCGCTGAGCACGTTCGACCTGGACGAGAACGTGGTCGCGGCGCTGAGGGCGGGCGCCGACGGTTTCCTGCCCAAGGACATCTCCTTCGAGGAACTGATCGAGGGCGTACGCGTGGTGCACCGCGGCGAGTCGGCCGTCGCGCCTCGTCTGCTGACCAGGCTCATCGGCGCGTTCGTCCGCGCCTCGCGCCCGAGGGCGGTGCCCGCCGAGCTGGCCGGGCTGACCGACAGGGAGCGGGAGATCCTCGTGCTGATCGCCCGCGGCCGCTCGAACCCGGAGATCTCCGCCGGCCTGTCCGTCTCCCCGTCGACCGTCAAGAACCACGTGACGAGCCTGTTCGCCAAGCTAGGCGTCAAGGATCGGGCTCAGGCCGTGATCGTCGCGTACGAGGCGGCATTGATCCAACCTGGAGAGTAGGACCAGGATCCTAGAGAGTCCTTGCCCGAGAACGATTCCCGGGTAGGAAGGAACCGGCCGCCCGCGACGGCACGCTGGAATCATGATCGCGATCCGAACAACGAAGCTGAGTAAGCGCCACGGCGGCGCCACCGCGGTGGCGGACCTGTCGTTCGACGTCGAGCCCGGTAAGGTGACCGGCTTCCTGGACCCCAACGGGGCCGGCAAGTCCAGGGGCATGACGAGCATCGGAACTGTGATTCTTGACCTACGGCCCGGCTGGGCCTGCCACGCTCGACGCTGGCACCTGGTATGACCCGCATTCGGA
>NZ_JBVJHH010000066.1:0-39159 GCF_055586905.1 Streptosporangium sp. NPDC048886 | reverse complement strand
CTCGGCGCACTGGCCCTGCTGGTATTCGCTCCGACGTGGTACACGATGACCAACGTCCAATTCTGATCACTCTGTCCCGCACCCCGACTACCCCGCCCAGCATGAACGGCTCAAGGGAGAGCACCGAGCGGATGCATCGCGTAGAGCGTCCATCCCGGGTACGGCACGAGCTCGGCTATGCCGCTGGCCAGTCCAGCCGGTTCATCGTCCGGATGGCGGCTAGGACATGGGTGGAGTCGGTGCGCTGCCGTCCTCCACTGCGCACCAGCCCCTTGTCGATCGCCTTCTCCAGCACCGCTTCCAGGAGTCACTGGCCCAAGCCGCTGCCGATCAGCCGGATGCGGAACTCGCACAGCACCGAGTAGTCGAAGCCTGGATCGGTCAGCTCCAGCCCGAGCGCGTACTTCCAGTCGATCCGGCCCCGCACCGCATCGGCCGCCTGCCGGTCCGACAGGCCTTCGGCGAACTGCAGGATCGACACCAACGCCAGCCTTGCCGGTGACAGTGCAGGCTGCCCGCGGGCAGGGAAGCCGTCGGCGGAGTCCTGGTCCTTGAACAACGTTCCCAGTTCGTGACGGACCCTGATCGCGAGCTTCCCGTGAGGGAAGGCCCGCGTCACCTGCGCGGTAGTCGTCGGGACCGAATCGCAGCTCATCGGACGGCAAGGACATCGATGACCTCGTTCCCGGCGAGAACACGACAGAGAGTGTCTTCACCATCACTCTGTGATGGTGAAGACACTCTCTGTCTGCTTAGTCCGCCAACAGCGTCACGATGGGCCGGGGGCGGGGGAGCAGCACTCGGGTCAGGGGTTCGACGGGCGCCACATCGGGAACATCGGCGGGCCGTCGGGCATGAACATCGGGTCGCCGAGGTCCTGATAGCCGTGGCGCAGGTAGAGCCTGCGGCTGCGGGTGCTGCTGGCCTCCAGGTACGCGGGTATGCCCGCCTCGTCGAGCCCGCGGTGGTACTCCTCGAGCAGCCGGGTCCCCGTCTTCCGTCCCTGGTGCCCGGGGAGCACGGCGAGGAACGCCAGGTAGTGGTGCGGGTCGTGGGGGTGGCGCTTGTCCATCTCCGCCCCCATCTGCCCGATGCGCTCCGCGTGGGGACCGGCGAACGCCTCCACCCGGGCGTCCCGGTCGGGGATCTCGGGAAGTGGCTCGGCGCCCTTGTGGAACCACACGGCCACGGCGGACATGTCGGCCGTCGCGTGGACTTCGCCGTGGATGAGGGCGCTCTCGGTGATCATGGAGAAGAAGGGGGGCATCACCCGGCGGCGGTCGTCGTCCGGTGGGATCATCCAGGCCGAGATCTCCTGCTCGTGGAAGGAGGTGGCGATGATCGCGCCGATGGTCTCGGCGGCTCCGGGAGCGTTCTGAACGCGAATGATCTCTGTCATTCGGTCCCTCCCACGGCCGCCTGGGCGCCCCGCCCGATGTTCGCGTATACCTTCGGCCGATTGGCCCGCAGGGCGAATCCCCACATGACGCCGAGCCCCACGGCGACGAAGTAGACGGCGGGCATGATCCAGCGCAGCGGGGAGTCGGGGGCCACGCCGAGCACGGTGTCGAAGTTGGCCATGACGAGCACGATGACCACGATCAGCAGGACCGAGGAGATACCCGGGGCGATCCTGGTCCGCCAGGCGTTCTCCTCGTTGGGGTTCTTGGCGAAGAAGACCAGCACGGAGATCGAGGTGGCCGCCAGCATCATGAGCAGTCCCAGGCCACCGAACGATCCGACGGTGAAGAACAGTTGGACGACCGGGTCCAGGCCGAAGACCGCGTATATGACGATCGTGACCAGCCCGATGACACCCTGCGCCAGCGAGCCGTTGATCGGGGCACCGGTCCGGGGGGAAGTACGACCGAAGGTCTCGGGCAGCACCCTCTCCCTGCCGAGGGCGAAGATGTAGCGGGAGATCGTGTTGTGGAAGGCGATCAGCGCGGCGAAGAGGCTCGTCACGAAGAGGAGGGAGCCGATGGTGGCGATGGTCGCCCCCAGGTGCTGCCCGGCCAGGTTGAACAGGAGGGCCGAACTCTGCTCGCGCGAGGTCTCGACGATCTTGTCCGAGCCGATCGGCACGGTCATCGCCCAGGACGACACGGCGTAGAGCCCGGAGATGACGGCGAGTGCGACGTAGGTCGCGATCGGCACCGTACGCCTCGGGTCCTTGGTCTCCTCGGAGAACACCACCGACGACTCGAAGCCCGCGAAGGACGCGATGCAGATCGCGACCACCGCACCGATCCCGGGGACGAAGAGGTTCGACGGGTCGAAGACGTCGAGGCTGTAGCCCGAGACAGACGGGTTGATCAGGTCCGCGATGTCGAACACGACGACGACGGCTATCTCCGTCAGCAGCAGGACCGACAGGACCTTCCCGTTTACGTCGACCCGCATGAGGCCGAGCACCCCGGTCAGCACCCAGGCGCCCAGCCCGATGACCCACCAGGGCGGAGAGCTTCCGAACCAGTCGGCGATCAGCGGCTGGGCGGCCGCACCGATCATGCCGTAGAGACCCACCTGGAGTGCGTTGTAGGCCAGCAACGCGACCCACGCGGTCGCCACCCCCACCGGCCTGCCGAGTCCTTTCGCGGTGTACGCGTAGAACGCCCCGGCGTTGACGACGTAACGGGCCATCGTCACGTAGCCGACGGCGAACAGGCCCAGGATGGCTCCGAGCAGGATGAAGGCGAGCGGCACGCCGGTCACGCCGGTCGCGGCGTAGGCGGCGGTCACCGAGCCACCGATGACAGTCAGCGGCGCCGCCGCCGAGATGACGAAGAACACCACCGACGGCACACCGAGGCGGTCTTGGGCGAGCGCGGCGGAAACGGCGCTGGCCCTTCGTTCTGTCACGGACATTGGGATCCTTGGAGTGAGGGGGGTGGGTTCACCGGCGGCTGATGACGGAGTTACCTACGGCAGCCTCGGTCTGGGCGATCAGTTCCTGGAGCGGCGCCGGGAGGGCGCTGATTGAATCGGAGAGGTATCTCGGGTTCTGCTCCCACAGGACGAGTTGGCTGCCGCCGGTCGCGACGAGCAGCCCCAGCAGGACGTTGTCCTGGACGCTGAGTGGCTCACGGCGTTGGATCGCCAGGTTGACGCGTCCGCCGGGCCACGCCGCGATGTTCACGTCGACCGGTGCCTGCCTCCGCGACGGGCGTCTGCCGGGCGGGCGCAGCAGCCCGTCGGCGGTCATCCGGGCCGCCACGTCGGCGAGTGCCGTACGGGCGAGGAACTGCAACCAGGTATGGAAGCGATGCGAGGGTTCGGCGATGATGTGGTCCAGGGCGGTCCTGGTGAGCGCGTCTCCGGGCGGCGCCGCGTCGAGAACGACGAGCCGTATCTGCCCCGCCGCCAATCCCACGGTTGTCCGCCCGGCGAGCATCAGTTCTCCCAGGATGGCGGCGGCCAGCCCCAGACCGATCAGGCGGGCATGAAGCCTCATCCGGCCGGTCGCGTTGTCATGCATGACAAAGAACAGGTCGTTGGCCAATCGGGTCCTTGAAAGATCAACTCCAACCACGAACGGCGATCGTATAGCTAAATCATTAAATTTGTCATTACGCGAACGAAGTTCCGGCGCCGGACATAGCTCGGCCGGACGAGAACCGAAGAAACGGACAGGTAGCTTCTATCCTCTTCGACAGCGCGTTCAGTTCCAGCTCGCGTTCAGCCGACTTCGAATCCACCGGTTGCGCCTCGATGTCCCGCGCTTCCCCCTTCAACTCCGCCACCTGCTTCTTCAGCGCGTTCAGGGCATCCGACACGTCGAGCCCTCCCGTGGTGAGGCGGTGACACCCGCGAGAAAGACGCTGGCGGCAGCTCTCGAAGGCTACTCAAGTCCTGGGGGTTGAGGAATATCCGTGCCAGATCGTGCGCTAACTGATCGTTTCAGAATGAGTTGAGCCATCGGGGGCGAGCCAACCCGGATTCTGAACGGCCCGGAGGCCCTCCGGAGCAGTCCTTGGCGTTCAATCTCGCAGGAATACCGGTCAGCCAATACCTTGCGCGTGTAGGGACCGTAAAACTGGTGAGGCCCACCGTCGGGTTCCTCGCGCGTGTGTACGCGCAAGTGCCTTGCGAAACTCTCCCGAGTCGTTCTCGCCGTTATGGGCTCTTCGTCCCGCAGGCCGAGAAAGCGACGTCACTCGGTGCCAAGGGGGGACCTGCAATGGAACCGGAACGCACGTTAACGCCCTCGTCGGATCGTAGGTGATCCGGGCGGACAGGGGCACCATCCGGGCGCGCGGCGACGGAAGCCGCCCCCGCTGCCGAGTCCGGTCACTGGTTCGATCGTCACGGCCTTCCCACCCTCCCGGCGCTGTCGCAGTAAATGCGTACACCTCACCGGCGGCGACCGGAGGGCCAGTCGCAGGTCGCGGTGATCATCGTAGAGGCTCCGCCGCAGTAAATCCGGCATTTACTGCGACACCGCACTTCTCGTAACAGCTACGTCGGACGATCGTGTAGCGCTGGTGACGCCCGGGGCTGATGACATCGCCGTTGGCTCCGGGCGGCGGCGTCACGCCGGGAGGATGAGGCGGCTTTCGTAGGCGAAGATCACGGCCTGTATCCGGTCGCGGAGTTCGAGCTTTTGCAGGATTCGCCCCAGATGGGACTTCACGGTCGCCTCCGCGAGATACAGGGTGGCCGCGATCTCGGTGTTGGACAGGCCGCAGCCCACCTGGATGAGCACCTCGCGCTCACGGGCGCTGAGCCGGCTCAGCCGCTCGTCGCGATCGGCGCTGCTGCCGTCGGGGATGTGCGGGCGGAGGTTCTCCAGCAGGCGGCGGGTGATCCGCGGGGAGAGCACCGCGTCGCCCGCGGCCACGCTGCGTATCGCGGTGAGCAGTTCCTCGGGCCTGGTGTTTTTCAGCAGGAAGCCCGAGGCTCCGGCGTTGAGTCCGGCGAAGGCGTATTCATCCAGGTCGAAGGTGGTGAGGATCAGCACTCTGCTCTGCGGGGAGATCCGGATGACCTGCCGGGTCGCCTCGATCCCGTCGGTCCCGGGCATCCGGACGTCCATGAGGACGACATCGGGGCGCAGCTCCCGGGCGAGGCGTATGGCCTGGATGCCGTCCGCGGCTTCACCGACCGGTGCCATGTCGGGCTGGGCCTCCAGGACCGTGCTGAAGGCCATACGGAGCAGCGCTTCGTCGTCGGCGATCAGGATGCGGATCGTCATGCGGACGCCGCTCCGCTGCTGCCGAGGAAGAGGCGGGTATGGACTCCCCAGCCGCCGCCCGGAAGCGGTCCGGCCTGCAACTTCCCCCCGTAGGCGGCCGAGCGCTCGCGCATGCCGGGGATGCCGTGGCCGGATGGTGTGGCGCCGGGAAGTGGCGGGCAGGGGCCGCTGTCGGTGACGTCCACTGTGACGGTCTCGGTTGAGCACCGTATCCGGACCTTCGCGTGTGTGCCGGTGGGTGTGTGCTTGAGGGTGTTGGTCAAGGCTTCCTGTACCAGGCGGTAGACGGTCAGTTGTGCGGTGGCAGGTATGTGGGTGTGGCCGCCCTGGACCTCGACGCGGGTCGGCAGCCCGGCGGCGCACATCTGGTCGGCGAGGGTCTGCAGTTGT
The DNA here is from genome assembly GCF_055586905.1 of Streptosporangium sp. NPDC048886. Lineage (NCBI taxonomy): Bacteria > Bacillati > Actinomycetota > Actinomycetes > Streptosporangiales > Streptosporangiaceae > Streptosporangium > Streptosporangium sp. NPDC048886. Next base: position 33,575 of record NZ_JBVJHH010000066.1, on the reverse strand, counting down.
GCGATGCCGGGCAACGGGTCGCGCTCCGCGTCCGGTCCGTCGGTCCGCAGGATGCCCAGGGAGCGCCGCATGTCGGTCAGGGCCTGCCGGCCTATCTCGGAGATCTGGAGCATCGCGGTGGTGGCCTTGTCGGGCGACCGGTGCTGCGCGTAGACGGCGGCGTCGGTGAGCGCGACCATGACGGACAGGTTGTGGGTGACGATGTCGTGCATCTCTCGGGTGATACGTGTCCTCTCCTCGGCGACGGCCAGTCGCGCCTGCTGGTCCTGTTGTTGCTCCAGGCGTGCGGCCCGATCCTTCAGGGCCGCGAGATAGGCGCGCGTGGTCCGCACATTCATACCGAGGACGGCTGCGGCGACGACCATCGCGGTCACCGCGACGAAGGGGGTCAGGAACGCGCCTTCCGTCGCCCAGCGCAGGCAGGCCAGCAGCGCCCCGCCCTCCACGACGGCACCGGCGACAAGCGTGCCACGCCGGCCCGAGTTCGCGGCCGCCGTGTAGAGAGCCACCAGCAAGGCGATGTCCGCCGGCAGTTGGACGTCCATCAGCCACTGGACGAAGGCCGCGGCTGCCACGGTGCCGAACACCGTGAGCGGGGCCCGGCGCCGCCACAGCAGGGGCAGCGCAAGGGCGGCGGTGAGGGCCACGGCCACCGGGAGCTCTTGCGGCGCGCGCGTGGTCATGATGTTGAGCAGGAGCAGCGCCGGCAACAGCGAGTCCCACACCATGGGCGGCAGCCGGAGGCCCCAGCGCCGGGCGGCTCTCACCAGTCGCGCCGCTCGCACGGAGGCCAGGTCGGCGTACCTCGTCAGCCGTACGGCTGTCTTCGTCCGCCGCACGCGGTCCCGGTAGCGCACCGGGTGGGCATTGCCAGGCTCTGCGGCCGCCTCGGTCATCACACGTCCCTGTCGATTCGATCATGGTGGCCCCGGTCGGGGCCACCACCGCGTACAGCCGGAGCCGGGTCGGGTACAAGGGGCCCACACCCCGCGCTCCCCGGTGTGTACCGCGGCCCTGTCACGGTAGGCTGCGGGCCCGCGAAGCACATGAGTCCACCGTCTGACGGCACCGCGCCAGGGTACGACCACAGGAGGAGTCCCACTACCTTCCGCGGTCGCAGAGCGGCCGTTCACCTGGCGTGCTCGATTGCGACTCCGGTTGCAAGGCGAGATGCCTGGGTGCGACTGTGGTCGCACAGGGGACATGCCTCGGATTGCGACTCCGGTTGCATGCGATGGCGACCCGGGATCGATGTGGCATCGCGTGCCCCGCCCTGATGATGGCCGGGTGACCGAGATCATCGCGGGGCTGTACATGTCCCCTCTGGAATTCCTTGCCTTGCTGGGTGCCGTCGCGCTGGTGGTGGCGCGCTGGCTTCCCCCCGCTGCCCGCCCACGCGTCACGATCGCGGCGGGGGCGGTTCTCGTGCTGTCCGCGATCGTGCTGAGTGTGGTGGGGATCCGCTGGCAGATGCTGCCGATACTGGCAGGCGCTGCCCTCGCGTTGCCGTTCGCCCTCTCTCCTCTGCTGCGACGCCGTACCGGCCAGCCGGCGTGGCGGGCCCGATGGTGGCTGGCGTTGCCGGGGTCGGTGGCCTGCGCCGGCCTGATTGCCACGGGTCCGGCGGCCGCCTGGGCCTTTCCTGTACCCGTGTTCCCCGAGCCGTCGGGCCGTTTCGCGGTCGGCACCCGCGTGGTGCAGTGGACCGACCCGCGCCGCCCCGAGAGCTTCACCGCTGATCCGCACGACCGGCGCACGGTCGTGGTCCAGCTCTGGTATCCCGCGCAGAAGAGCCCCGCAGGCGCGCAGCGGGCCCAGTACCTCGGACGCACGGAGCACGAGGCGCACACCCTTTCCGATGCCCTCGCCGGCGAGGTTGGCCTGCCAGGCTTCCTGGTCGACGGCGTCCCGCGTGCCCATACCCATTCGGTCTTCAACGCCCCGGTGGCCGGTGGGGGCGGACGGTTCCCGGTCGTGCTGTTCTCTCCCGGGTCGGGCGGAGTGCGTACCCAGAACACCGCCTGGGCGGAGGAACTGGCCAGCCACGGCTATGTGGTCGCCGCCCTCGACCACCCGTACGACTCCGCCGCCGTCGTCCTCGCCGACGGCCGAACGATTCACACCAAGATCGCCTCCACCGGAGACCGGGACAAGGACCACAAGCTGGCGGTTGACTGGACGGCTGTCCGGGCCGCCGACCTCGGCTCCGTCCTCACCCAGCTGGACCATCTAGACCGAGGTGAGATTACCGGCCCGCTGACCGGACGCCTGGACACCAGTCGGGTCGCGGTCACCGGCCACTCCATGGGTGGTGCCGCCGCTCTGCAGGCAGCCCGGCAGGACCGCCGGTTCGACGCCGTCATCGATCTGGACGGCTACCCCCACGGCCCCACCTCCCCCTCCCTCCGCCAGCCGACGCTCGTGCTCACCCAGGCCATCACCCCCGGAACCGACCCGCGTTACATACCCCGCCTCACCGAGGTCCTCGAGCTCAGCACCGCGACGAGTTACCGGCTCACCATCCCCGGCGCCGCACACCTCACCTTCATGGACGGCCCCCTGTACCTGCCGCCTGTGCCCTCGATAGTCGGCTCCCTGGGCCGCACCGAGAGCCCGCACGTCGTCGCCGCAACCACTCTCGCCTTCCTGGACACCACCCTGCGGCACAGACCCGGTGACCTGGCCGGCGTTCTGTCGGCCTACGGTGACCTCAACGTCTACCACCCGGACAACAGCCGCTGATCAGCTGTGCCGCGGCAGCCGACGGCACGGCCGTTCCCCTCCTCAGCCGGAGTGCAGTCCGCGGTGCCGCCCCCGCCGCGGACGGTGGTTCAGGGACGGCCTACCTTCCAGACGTCGCCTGTGGTCAGGTAGCCTTCCTGGACCCCGGCCGCCCGATCACCACTATCGCCGAGTTGCCGGGCGTCTCCCTGGGAACCCTCAACACCCACTGCCGAGGCCCTAAGGAACTGCACGCCGACGCCATCCGCCGCCAGCTCGAGGTCCCCCGCAGAAGGTGAACCTCAGCAAGATCAATCTCACCGGGATTTCCTACACTCAACCAGCATCAAGCCCGGAGGAGCCGCCACCACGCTGGCGACAGAAGGACGTACGCCCGGGTGCGGTTCGCGGGGCCCAGGACGTCGAGTTCGGCGGTCTCCCTGTCGCTGCTGGTACCTGCCCGTTCAGGCGGCTTGACTGAGGCCGGCGGCGGTCAGGCCCTGCTCTCGTAGTGGGGCGAAGCCGATGTCGAGCTTCGTCTCGTAGGCCTCCGGCTCGATGCTGAGTTCGTGCGTGCTGTATTCGCCGAACCGCTTGATGTGCTCGGTCAGGTACGGCGAAATGGGGTGCCGGTAAGAAACGTGTCATGAGCCCGGAGCGAGCGGCTCTGCTCAGATCACCCTCCCCACCCTCATGGCGTCAGACCTCGAACGAGCCTGCTGTGATCTTGGACGGAATCGATCATTTAGGACACGCTCCAAGGTCTTGTTGACTCATCGCGGTGACGAGGGTGGAGGAGATGTGGGCATGGGCGGGGTCTGCAGCGATGAAGAACGTTTCGACTCCGGCCAGTTCGTGGTTCATGTGGGCCATCGGCATTTCGTAGTCCAGGTCGTGAACGTTGCGGACTCCGCGGATGACGACGTCGATTCCGACTCGGCGGCAGTAGTCGACCAGCAGGCCGCCGGTGTGGGAGTCGATCGTGACATTGCTCAGGCCAGTTGCTGCCGCGCGGAGCCGGTCCAGCCGCTCGGTGATCGGGAAGCGGCCGGTCTTGTTCGAATTGAACATCACGCAGACGACGACCTCGTCGAACAGGAGGGCGGCACGGCGGAGAACGTCCTGGTGCCCTTGAGTGACCGGGTCGAAGGATCCTGGGAAGAGGGCTCGCATGATCGGAAAGACTAACAAGCGGCCGATCCCCGGTGGTGAAGTGCCAGGGCAGCCAAACCACCAAGATCAAATGAGACAGGGAGAACGTCTAGTGGGGTGACCACGAAGGTTCACCGGGTTGATCACGCGGCTTGGCGGCGGGGGCGGCCCCAGCGTTGCTGGCGTTCGCTGCGGATGCGGGCGCGTTCGCGGCGTTGGGCGGCCAGCACGTCGGGGTGGCGGGCGTTGGCGTTGCGCCAGCGCAGGTAGGCCTGTAGCTCGCGGGCCAGGACGACGTGGTTGGGATGGTCGGAGCCGGCGATCACGAAGGTGCGCAGCGGTCCGAACTGCGGCTCGATCGGGTTGGCCCAGGAGGCGTAGGTCGGGGTGAAGCACAGCTCGACCTTGTTCTTGGCCGCCCAGGCTCGGATGGCTGGTGTCTTGTTGGCCGACAGGTTGTCCAAGATGACGTAGATAGGGGCGCCGTCGGGGCGGGCGGCGCGGATCGACTTCAGTGCCGCCAACGTGTTCGCGCCGCTCTTGCCGCGCCGGGTGACGCCCCACAGCGTGTCATCCCCGAGTGCGTAGCAGCCGTGGAAGTAGCGCGCCATGCGTGCGGGTGTAGGTCGCCGGGAGCCGGTCCGGTTTGCCGCGCTCGGCCCATCCGGCGCCTTGGCAGGGGCGGATGGATAACGGGCCGAACTGGTCGAAGACGAAGCAGCGGTTGGGGAAGCGGGTGGTGACCTCCTCGATCCGGTCCAGCTTGGCGTCGAAGTCCGGATCGTTGGAGGTCTTCCAGGTGCGGGTGCGCTGGAAGGTGATGCCGTGCCGGTGCAGCAGCCGGCGCAGGTGCTCGCGTCCGATGACGACCCTGCGGTCGCTGTGGCGGGCCAGGTGGTCGGCCAGTTTGCGCAGGCTCCAGTGTGTGAACGGGCGGCCCAACCTGGCCGGGCGGGTTGTGGCCGTCTGGATGATGAACGCGATATCGGCATCACTGATCAGGCGGGGACGGCCTCCCGCCCACTGAGGGTCCAGCGCGGCCAACCCCCGCTCGTTGAAGGCGTGGATCACATCACGCACGGTGTCTTCATGCGCCGCCACCAGCTGCGCGATCGCCGGAGCGGGAGTCCCCGACGCCGACGCCATGATGATCATCGCCCGTCGCACCCGGACCGAGTCGTGCCTGCCCCGACGCACGATCTGCTGCAACCGGCGACCTTCGTCCTCACTCAGCCGCCGTGCTCTGACCGGCTCTGCCATCCACGCACCTCACCCTCGACGACAACACATGCCTAACGAGAGTGATCGATCAGTCCGCCACCACGCATTCCCGACCGATGTCTAACCAACGCTCCAGTCGCACGTCGGGGCCTGCCAGACCTCATGGCCACAGGATCATGGTCTGGTAGGTAGGGATGAGCCGGCGCCGATAACCCGTCGCCAAGGTCGGGCCCGGCCACTTATGTTGCAGCCCATGGCAAGTATCTCCATGACGGGTCGGTGCGACTGCGGTGCGACGGCCGGCCCACTAGGCATGTGCGTGGACTACTACCACGGGATCCTGGCCGAGGAGCAGTTGGATCCGCAGATGTACAGGTGGCACGCGCCCGTGGTCGTGACGTATCTCCTGCAGCATCCTTCCAGAGCTCACGAGAAATACCTCGACGACCAGTTTCGCCAGTTGCAGCTCTACGTGGATCAAGGCCTTGACGCGCTGCTCCGCCTGGCGGCTCATCAGGTGGCGCGGAACAACCACCGGGCACGGCTGGGCTACGACATGGCACCGTTGGCGGCATACGCACCGCTCCCGAAGGGCGAACCTCCCGGCCACTTCTGCGCCTCGTTCAGCGGGTTGCCGTGCAGGGACGGCAGCTTTGTGTTTGACGGACATCTGGCGTACGGGGATCGCATCAAAGCCATCGCCGAAGCGACGGTGGAGTCCTGGAGATCCGTTCAGAGCTGATGCTCGAAGGCCAGCGTGAGGATATCCGCGCCGAGTGCTCCAGTCGCTCTTACCGATATTAAGTTGTTGTCGCTGTTAGTAGCTTTGCCGAGCACGGGCTTGGCTCTGTCGTCGTCCAAGGAACCTAGGAGTCGGCATGCGCATCTGAAAGTGCGACTGGAGTGCTACCCGGTGAACGTTCGTGGCCACCCCACTAGCGAGACGGGAAAGCCGTAACGTCACGCGTAGACCACGGCCACATGGGACATGCTCTAACTCGACCGGACCCCGCATCGTCCTCGGCGCTCAACCGCGGTCAGCTCGCTGCCAGGACCCGCTTAAGCGTGGCATAGCCTGCGGTGGCTGCCGGCACCTGACGCGTGATAGGAGCCGGAACTGACGCCCTGGCGGGTGCGGGTCGATGCCCACTGCTGTCTGCCCGTGGCTGTTTCCGGCCAGAATGATTCGGCAAAGCCGCGAGGAGCCATGATGGCCTCGCCCCGGCGCCCGCAGGGCGAAGGGGGAAGCTGTTCGGAACTGTTCGGGACGCTCGAATCCCTTGGCTGCGCACACCATAACCCCTTCAATCAGGACGGACGGACAAGTCGAATTCACCAGAAGGGTCAAACGTATGCAGCGGTCAACGACAGTCGTGAAGTGGGCGCGGGTCGCAGTGGCGCCGCTCCTCCTGGGAGGGGTTTTGTTCGCGGTGGCCTCGCCCACGGAGGCGTCCGCCGCGCCGTGCTCGTCCAGTCGGTACTCCGCCTCCATCGCCGTGTCGTCCTGCGTGGCTGGCACGTACGGCTGGGAGCATCGCGCCGTCGCACGGTGCAACAACGGAAACGGCTACTCCTACACGCGCTGGGGCACATGGGTGGGCGGCCTCAGTAAGTCCTACGCCAAGTGCGACGCCTGGCACACGGTGGACTACCACTGGGTGGAGCAGGGGCCCCAGTAGCCCCCTCCCTGCGAACGGACCCAAGGGCCACCAAGGCCGTCCCCGCCGGCCGGTGACGGTCACGATGCCCAGCACCTCTCCGGTCCGGCACCTCCCACAACATCGTTACAACGGGCGGAGACACGGACTCGACCCAGGTCTCCTTCATTCAGCCGGTCACCGCCGCCTGGTCACGCTCCAGGACGCGGCGGGCCGGGATCTGGCAGGCGCAGCCGTTGCGGATCAGCAGCTTGCGCATGCCGTGGAGGGTGTCGGTCAGGTGAAAGCGCCGGCCGATCAGGGGCGTGATGCGGGCCAGGGGCCAGTCCTGGCGCAGCCGCCGTGGGCCTGGTCGATCGCGAGGACGGCGCGGCAGGCGAACGCCTCCGGTCACTCGCCGGGCCTGCGAAGCGTCAAGAGCATCGCGGCATCGTCCAGCACGGGTCCTCCCGAGGTGGCGCCGGGCGTCGGGAGCGGCAGGAACCTTCGGGAGCATGCACCCCCTGGCCGGGCCACCTCACACGTGCGTACACGAGACGCCTGTCAGGACGTGGCTCGCGGCACGAGGCGTACGAAGGGGATGTGCCGCCCGACCTCGCGGTAGTCCTCCACACTACCGTCCACCGCGAAGCCCATGATGGTGCAGAGCCGGCGGGCGGCGGCCGGATGGCGCGGCGCGTACCGGGCCATGATGTCACCGCCCTCCTCGGCGGGCAGCGGACAAGCGACAGCGGGGAAGGCCTTGCCGCCCACTTGGAGGACGACGTCCGGCGTCTTGGTGATGTTCCTGTACCAGTCGGCGCGCGGGCCGAAGCCGGAGGCCGCCACGTAGCCGCGTGCGTCGTGCTCGACGACCTTGATGACAGCCTGGCGCGGCTTTCCCGAGAGGCGGCCGACGTGGGTGAGCAGCATGACCCTGCCGCCCAGCAACCGGCCCAGCCCAACCCGGTACAGGTGGATGGGCAGCCGCCACAACGCCCGCCGCAGCCCCGACGGCGGGTCCGGTCTCTTCGCGATGTCCATGCGGTTCCTTCCGCTGTGTCTGCGGCCGGGTCACTGCCCGTCGGTCGCCAGCAGGTCTTCCACGGCCGCCATGGCCTCGCCGATCTCCAGGACCGGATCGAGCATGCGGTGCAGCATCAGCCCGTCGATCAACGCGGCGACCAGGGTGGCCACACCGAAGCGGCGGCCACTCCGGGTGCAGCTCGCCCAGCCGCCGGCTGAGCCGATCACGTGCCTGCCGTAGCTTGTCCCGCAGCACGTCGCCGAGCACGGGATCCCGCATCGCCCCCGCGATGAGCTCGACGCCCAACCGGGTCATCCGTTCGTCGCCGGCGGTCTCGGACGTGAGCCGTTGCACGACGGTGAGCGCCTGCCGTCCGTCCCCGGCGGCGAGCAACTCGTCCAGGAGGGGGTCGATGATCAGATCGCCCGCCCTGCGGGCGATCGCCACGTGCAGCCCCGGCAGTCCCCCGAAGTGGTAGTGGATCAAGGCAGGCTTGGTCGCGGCCCGCTCGGCCTCGGCGGCCGCGGCGCGCAGGTGAGCCTCGGCCGCGGCCTGCCCGACGCGGGCCAACGCGGCTGCGCGCACGTCCTCGGTGTGGTCGGCATGGGCGGTCAGCGCGGCCAGGTCCTCGCGCACCGCGGCGGTGGCGGCCAGGACCGGGGCGGCGGCCGCGGCGTAGGCCGCCAGCACGCCATCGACGCCGGCGACCTGGGCGGCACGCCGTTCCTCGCCGGCCTTTGTCTGCAGGTCTTGCCGTCCTTCCATACCCGGTCGGGCGGGCTGCAGTACTCGCGGGGGCGACCCGATCCGGTGTAGGCCCTCCGCTCTCGAGCGTGTCCCCAACCGCCAGAGAGCTGTGCTACAAGTCTTCGCCCTTGGTCCTGAATCGACACGCCCCGGTGTCATCCGCGACCTGCGCATGGTGCCAAGGTAAGCCAAACCCGGGTGGTCCCGGCCTGAGCGGGCGGTGGCCGCCGACGACCTTGGGGCTGCAGGTCGAGGCGTGCGCGCACCTGGCGGGGCTGCGCGGGGCGGGCCTCGTCATTGCGCACCTGTTGTGCCGGAGCCCACGGAAGTGCGACTTGACCTTGACCTTAGGGCAGGGCCGACGCTGGTGGCATGACGAACTCAAACGCGACTTACTCGGCCTGGAGTGGCATGTTGCCGGTGGAAGACACCGCACTGGCCGTGACCGACACCGGCGGGACAGCTACCCCCGTGGTCTACCTGAACGGTTCCTACGCCAGCCAGCGGCACTGGCGGCCCGTCATCAACGACCTGGGGCCGGGGTGGCGGCACATCACCTACGACGAGCGGGCTCGCGGCAAATCAAAGAAGTCAGCTGACTACTCCTTCGAGGCCTGCGTCCGGGACCTCGACGCCGTCCTGAAAGCCAGGAAGGTGGAGCGGCCGATCCTGGTGGGCTGGTCCTACGGCGCGCTGCTCGGGGTGCATTGGGCCGCTCGAAATCCGGGCCGCGTCGCCGGCGTGGTCGGGGTCGACGGCCCTTATCCGTACGGCTGGACCGACGATGCCAGACACGAATACATCCGGCGGATGTTCCATAAGGGCCGATGGTTGTTGCCGATAGTGCGCCTCGTCGGCAACGCCGCGCGGATGAGTGCCGAACAGCATGCCGAGATCAACATCGAGGCCCACATACTCCACGCCGCCCTCGAACCGGTCCTCGACAGCCTGACCGTCCCAGTCCGATACGTGGTCGCCTCGGGGGAGGCGCTGGGAAGCAAGGACAATTGGCAAGAGCAGATGCGCACTACCCTCGACCCGGTGCTCGCCCGCAACCCGAACCTCACGATAAGCGCGAAGGTCGCCAGCAACCACGGCACGATCGTGCGCAAGGATTTCCGCGCCATCGCCGAGGCCACACGCGAGGTCGCCGCCCTCACCCGCGAAAGTCGCCGACGACCATGACCAGCGGCGTCACGATCGCCCAGGCGGCGGCCTTCGCCAGCGTCACGATCAAGACCATACGCCACTACCACCGGCTGGGCCTGGTCGACGAACCGCGCCGTGACGGTTCCGGCTATCGCCGCTACGGGTCGTCCGACCTGCTGCGGCTGGTCCAGGTCCGGACGCTGGCCGAGTCCGGCGTACCGCTATCCGAGATCGGCGCCCTGCTCGGCGCCGATCCGCAGCGGTTCGCCGCCGACCTGGCCGAGGTCAAACGGCGACTGACCGAGCGGATCGAGGAGCTGATCGCGCGCCGCGACTTGCTGGACCGGCTGGCCAACGGTGACCGGGCCCTGTTGCCCGACCGGGCCTGCGCGCTGTTGGACCGGGCCGCCGACCTCGGCTTCGCCCCGGACGAGGTGGCGGCCTACCGCGAGGGCATGGTGCTGGCCAGGACCCTGGTCCCCGACGGCTTCGATGACTCTCTCACCGAGGCCGAGCACGCCCTCGACGACACCCGGTTCGTCGACTTGAACAAGCAATGCTGGGCCGCCAAGGACCTGGATCCCGACGACCCCCGTATCGAGGAACTCGCGACCGCCCTGGCCGACCGCTTCCTGGCCAACCCCGCGTTGCTCGCGATCCCGAACGGCCTGCAGGCCCGCACTGACGCCACCCGCTACGGCCTGCTCAACCACCACGGCGAAGACCAGGAACCGGCCATGGCCCGGCTGACCACGCTGGTCGAGACGGAACTGCGCTCCGCCGGCGTGGACATCCCCCACCAATAATCGCGGCCCGCAGTGACCGTAATCGGATCCGAACCACCGCTCACGGCCCTCCACTCGGGAAGCTGCGATGAGACCCCAAGTAGCCCTGCGTAGTAATCACTACGGTCTGTGACCAGCGTTCGGTGGTGCTCCTGCTGTTCATGAACGTGAACAGGGGCGGTACCGGGGCTCCTACTGTGACTGGCGTCGGCGAGTGTGCCGTCGAAAAGCGCCAGGGCCGGTGGAACCTCGGGCTTCTACCGTCCGCCGGTCAATCCATGCATCCCATTGCACCGGCCCAGCCCGTTGCTGACCTGGAGGGGAGTTCCGGGCCTACCCGGGCGGCCTGGCGCGCCTCGAGTGCAAGGCCACCAAGCACAGAAGACGTCAGGAGTGACAGATCCGACAGGCAATCCGATCCGGCGCCGGCGCGCTGGAAGCATGCGCTGAGCTCATGTTTAAGGCAACTGAAAGTGTCGGTTCCTAACGTTCTGCGCGGGCAACTTCAACCGCAAGGAGTGACATGAGGTTAATCGCAGCTATCGCCGCCACGATGGTGCTCGCCTCCTCCCCGGCCGCGGCCGAACCCGAGGAGAGCGACCGGGAGATCCCCCTGGCGCACATCGAATACACGACCGGTCTCACCGTGAGCTTCTCCGACAGCCAGCCCTCCAACGAAGTGGGGATGTCCCAGCTCGGGATCATCGGCCGCGCGCCGCTCATCGCCTGGGAGCGGAGCAACAGCTACCTGCAGACCTATCTGGAGATCACCCCGCCCGACGTGCCAGTGCCCCAGCGCCTCGTCGATGACCACGGCACCGACCTCCCCGCCGAGCTGCAGCGGCGGCGGATCACCAGCGAGCCGGTCACCGTACGCGGCCTGACCGCTCCGGCCGGCGCCGTGCTCTCCGCCTCGTGCACCGCCGAACACTGGGGCTGGCACCGCTGGCACGACAAGGCCCAGGCCGGCCTGGCTCCCAAGTCGTACACCACCTTCGACTTCGGCGGTTTCAAGGAGCGTCGCGCGGAGAGCTTCATCTTCAACTGCCTGCCGGTGGACTCGCCGAGTCACCTGTGGGCCCAGCACCGGCTGTACTACTGGAACGGCACCAGTTGGTGGAAGCAGGCGGACGAGAAGGTCGGCCCTGGGCTTCAGGCGGAAGAGGTCAAGGGCAAGATCAAGCGCCACCGCAAGGTCACCTATAACGACAGCTGGGGGTCCAGCCCTGACTGCCTCAATGGGGCTTGCAAGTACACCCGTGAGGGACGTTTCACCAGCTGACGGATGACTGGTCACCTGCGGAAGGCTCAGCCGTACAGTGAAGAAACCCCAGCCTGGCTGTGCCCGGCTGGGGTTTCTGCGCTGTGCGCCGCCAGCGATCCGAACCCCAGACGCTCAGCCGCGCCCAGCAGCAGGCCATCCACAGCGCCGTCGACTACCACCGGCCGCTCACCGAAGCCGAGGCCACCCTGCTGCTGTCGGTCATCTGGTGCGGCCTACCTGTCGCTGTTTGATCCGCGCCGTCGTCGTGCGATCGACCGGACCCTGACCCCAGCGCCTGCGCACCGCCCGCTACCCCCGCCTGGTCGCGCTGCAACCGCTCGTCCTTGACCGCCAACTCGGCGGCCAGGCGCCGCGCCTGGTCCAGCCGGTCGGCGACGTCCCAGGCCCACAGCCCGTCGTCGCGCAGGACGAGCGGGACCGCGCCCAACAGGGGAGCAAACCAAGTACGGGAGAAAGGGGCAGTGAGCCGGTGAACTGCTGCTCGAGGGTTTGATCATCGGCTGATGTGACCCTCCGCATGGGTTTGGTTGCGGTTTGGTGAACACGACCGTTCGGCGCGGTTGATCGCCGCTACGGTTTCGGCGTCCGGACGCCGGGATCTAGATGAGGTACGGCCTGGGATGACGTGGATCGAGCGCACCGCCTATCCGCAGTTCAAGCGGCTGACATCGGCGCGGGTGCTGCACGTGTTCTTCACGCCGTCGCCGGAAGAGGTGACCTGGGCCGAAAGCGCACCGGCAGCCCTGAGTCGTGCTTCGCGCTGGTGCTGGCGTTGAAGTGCTTCCAGAAGATGGCGCGCCTCCCATCCCCGGACGAAATACCCGACGTGGTGATCGACCACGTTCGGCGCTGCCTGGAGTCGCCCGACGGCGTCTGGCCGGACCATGGCTCCTCCCGCAGCGCGAAAGCGCATCACAAGTTGGTACGGCAGCGTCAAGGAGTGAAGTACGACGCGGGCCCGGGCGATCGCCGCGGCGGCGATCCGGAAGGCGGCCCAGGCCAAGAACAACCCCGCGGACCTGATCAACGTCGCGATCGAGGAGTTGCTCCGGCTCCGGTTGGAACTGCTCGGGTACACGACGCTGGAGGACCTGGCCACGAGCATCCGCGCCGAGGTGAACGTCACTATCTTCACCGCGATCCTGCAGCGGATGGGCGAAGTCGGCCAGGCCCGGATGGAGAGTCTGCTCATTGTCGGGCCGGACGGGAAACCGACGTTCAACCAGCTCAAGAAGCCCGCCCAGCGGGCCACCTGGTCGCGATTCCGTGACCAACGGCGCATGCCCGAACGCTCGCTGCTGTCGATTGTCGCGCGCACCGCCTACTGGCTGGGCTGGTATCGCCACTTCGGCCCGGCCTCCGGCTCCGACCCCAAGATCAAGGATCCGCTGGGGCGGTACTCGCTGGTGGTGTTCACCGGCGGCATCGACGTCGGCCCGTACGAGGCGGCCAAGCACATCGCCGGCGTCACCGCCCGCGAGCTGTCCATGGTCCGCAACCGGCACATCAACCTGAAGAAGCTGAACGCCGCGATCGCCGATGTGGTCAACGCCTTCGCCGAGCTGGACGTGGTCAAGGCCTGGGGCGACGGCAGCAGCGTGGCCGCCGACGGCACGCAGGTGGACACCTACATCGACAATCTGCTCGCCGAGACCAGCATCCGGTACGGGGGATTCGGCGGCATCACCTACCACTACATCTCCGACACCTACGTGGCGCCCTTCTCCCGGTTCATCCCGTGCGGCGTGTGGGAGGCGGTGTACCTGATCGAGGGGCTGCTGGCGAATGCGTCCGACATCCAGCCCTCCACGGTGCACGCCGACACCCAAGGCCAGAACTTCTCGGTCTTCGCCCTGGCCACCTTGTTCGGGTTCGACCTGATGCCGCGCATCCGCAACTTCAAGGACCTGATCTTCTTCCGCGCCTCGGAGAAGATCGCCTACCCGCATATCGACCAGCTGTTCGGCGAGAGCGGCCGTAACGTCATCGACTGGAAGCTCATCGACAAGCACTGGATCGACCTGATGCAGGTGGCGATCTCCATCAGCGAGGGCCGGCTTTCCTCGGCCACGCTGATGCGGCGGCTGCGGTCCAATTCCCGCAAGAATCGCATCTACAGGGCCTTCCGCGAGGTCGGCCGCAGCGTGCGCACCGTCGCCCTGCTGGCCAACCTCGTCGTCTTCCACAACGCCCTGGACATCTCCGACATCGTGCGGCAGTTGGTCGCCGAAGGCTGGCAGATCACCGCCGACCAGCTCGGCCAGATCGCGCCCTACCTACGTGCCCACATCAGCCGCTTCGGCGCCTACGCCACCGACGACCTGCACCGCCGACCCGACCCGTTCGACCCACTGCTGAAGGAGGTCGATTTCACCGACGTCGACCTGGCCGCCTGATCGTCCGGCCGGCTCACCGGTCCCACAGGTGCCGGCCGAGTCGGCTGCACTCAAATGCCACTGGGCGGATTGATGATCGTCCGCAGTGACGTCGCTGAACCCGAGGCTGCTTCCGTGAAACGGCAGGTTGGCGCTGGCGTGTGGGATTCCATCACGATGGGACCTTGAATGTCGAAAGACATCGATCCCACCCCGTTGGCTGGAACCGGCGGCTGCCGGGCGGCAGCCTGTCACCCATGATTGTTCGTGACATCGACCGGATCGACCACTCCGTCCTCTACACCGCCGACATGGACGCCACCGCGGCGGCCTACGAGGCGCTGGGCTTCACGCTCAGCCCGCTGTCCATGCACATGGGCTCCGACCGCCCCGGCGGCGAGCGCAGGCCGATGGGTGCCGGCAACCGGTGCGCCCTGTTCGGCCGCACCTACCTGGAACTGCTCGGCCTGTACGGGGACGGCTCGGTCGACCCCTGGAACATCCGCCCGCTCATCGCCCAGTACGAGGGCCTGCACGGCTACTCCTTCGGCTGCACCGACATCGAAATCGCCGAAAAGCGTCTGCGCGCGACCGGCTTGTCCTCCTCCGGCGTGCTGCCGCTGCAGCGGGATGTGGACACCCCTGACGGTGTGGAGAGTGCCCGCTTTCAGGCGGTCCACCTCGACCGGGCGCTCACACCCGAAGGGCTGATCCACGCCGCGTACCACCTGACCCCTGAACTGATCCACCAGCCGCGCTACCTGGAGCACGCCAACGGCGCTACCGGCCTGTACAGCGTGCTGCTCGTGGTGGACGACGCCGCCTTGGCGCCCACTGTCGCCCGCTACGCCCTCATCCTGGACACCGAACCGGTGATCGAGGGGCCGGTGCACGTGCTGCCGCTGCCGCTGGGGCGGGTGGAGGTCGTCGCGGTGTCCGCCTTCCGCGCGATGATGCCCGGCGAGCCGGTGCCCGCATTGCCGTACATGGCCGGGCAAGCCGTGTCGGTACGGGACGTGCGGGCGGCCCGCGACCTGGTGGAGGGCAACGGGTTCGCCACAAGGGACATGCCCGGCGGGTTCTTCGTCGGGGCCGCCCAGGCCCGCGGCGCCGCGCTGGCCTTCCTGGAGGTGTGACCGGTGACCGACCTGATCCACGCACCCGCCGGGACGCTGCGCGGCGTCCCCGCGGGTGGCGCGGTCACCGCCTTCCTCGGCATCCCCTATGCTCGCGCCGAGCGGTTCGCCGCGCCGCAGCCGACGCGGTGGAACGGCGTGCTGGATGCCGTCCAACCGGGCCTGGCAGCCCCGCAGCCGCGCACGTCCCGGCTCGAACGCGCCCTCGGCCCCGGCAGCGATCTTCGCCAGGGTGAGGACTGCCTGTCGCTCAATGCGTGGACACCGGGCGGCAGCGGGTTGCCGGTCCTGGTGTGGCTGCATGGTGGCGGCTTCCTGACCGGTTCCGGCGCCCAAGCCTGGTACGACGGCGCGCTTCTGGCCGAACGCGGCCGGATGGTGGTCGTCACCGTCAACTACCGGCTGGGAGCCCTGGGCTACCTGTACCTGACGCCGCAGTTCGCCCCGGCCAACCTCGGGCTGCTCGATCAGATCGCCGCCCTGCGCTGGGTGAGGGAGAACATTTCGGCGTTCGGTGGTGACCCGGCTCGCATCACGCTGGCCGGCCAGTCCGCCGGAGCGCTGTCCGCACTGGCCCTGCCCGGCCATTCCGCGGGCCGTGACCTGTTCCGGCAAGTCATCCTGCAGAGCACACCGGCTGGCGTACAGCCGTACAGCATTGGCGAGGCCGCCGAGATCGGCCAGATCTTCCTGGACGTCCTCAATCTGCGCCCGAGCGACGCCGAACGGCTGCGCACCGTACCACTCGCAGACCTGCTCGCCAGCCAGGAGCAGGTCGCCCGCCGCACGGCGCAGCCCACGGGGGTGACGCCGCCCTTCCAACTGGTCGCCGCCGACGGCGTGCCGGCCGACCTGATCACCGGCACCCGGGAGGAGGTGCCCATGCTGATCGGCACCACCCGGGACGAGGCCCGGGCCTTCTTCCCCCAAGTTGAGGCCGAGCTCACCGCGCGGCTGTTCCGCGACGGCAGCCTGCGCCTGGCCGGGCGAGCCCGCTCGGCCCACCTCTACCAGTTCGACTGGTCACCGCCGGGCGGCCCGTTCGGCGCCTGCCACTGCATCGAACTGCCGTTCGTCTTCGGCAATCTGCCCGCCTGGTATGCCTCCCCGATGCTGGCCGGTGCCGAACCTGCGCAGCTTGAGCAGCTCGTGGCGCACGTGCAGGGCGCCTGGACGGCCTTCGTCCACGACGGCTCGCCCGGCTGGCCCGCCTTCCCTCACGTCGAGCACATCACGCTAACCTGACCACGGTGACTGCCCCGGTCCTGGACGAGCTCGATCGCGCCATCGTCCACGCCCTGCACGTGGATGGCCGCGCGCCCTTCAGCCGTATCGCGTCGGTGCTGGAGGTATCCGACCAGACAGTGGCACGCCGCTACCACAGGCTCCGCTCCGCAGGACTGCTGACGGTGATCGGCCAGGTCCAGGCACGACGGCTGGGCTGGGCGGAGTGGTTCGTCCGGATCCAGGTCGTACCCGACGCGGCCGTACCCATCGCCGAAGCGCTGGCCCGCCGAGCGGACACCTCCTGGGTCAGCCTCACCTCCGGCGGCACCCAGATCGTCTGCGTGGTACGGGCACGCAGTTCCCGCGAGCGCGACGCGCTGCTGCTGGGCCAACTGCCCCGCACCCCGCAGGTGGTCGGGGTGACGGCACACTGCCTGCTGCGGGTCTTCGCCGGCGGCCCCACCGGCTGGCACGGCAGAGCCGACTCGCTCACCCGCGAGCAGATCGCCGCGCTCACCCCACGGCACGCACCAGAGCCTCAGCGGGAGCGGGCCGTCCTGGACGAAGGCGACGAACATCTCCTGGGCGTCCTGGCCCGGGACGGCCGCGCCGGATACCCGCAGCTGGCCCGTGCCACCGGCTGGTCTCCGGCAACGGCCAAGCGCAGGCTGGAGCACCTGCGCGAGCGCGGCGTGCTGTTCTTCGACGTGGACATCGACCCGCAACTGCTGGGCTTCGAGATGGTCGCGATCCTCTGGCTGACCGTCGAGCCCTCCGCCCTGCACCACACGACCCAGGCGGTCGCCGCGCATCCTGAGGTCGCCTTCGCCGCCGCCACCACCGGCCCGACCAACCTGCTGATGTTCGTCGCCTGCCGCGACGCCGGCGCGCTCTACGGCTACCTCGAGGGCGGCATCGGCAGCCTGCCGGGAGTGCGGCACATCGAAAGCGCCCCGGTCATCCGAGACAGCAAACGAGCCGGCACAGCCAGAGCAGGAACATAGCCAGCGCCACGGGTCCACCGACCGCCGGTATCCAGTCCAGGTCGGCCATGTACGTGATAATTGACTGTTATCACGTACATGAGCGATCACGGCGGTACGGCGACCAGGAGAACTCCCCGCCGGGACGGTGCGCGACGCTGGCACGTTATCCGGTACATCGCCACAGGCGTCGCCCGACGGGCGGCATGAGCGCCGCTCCGAAGGTCGCCGCGTTGCGCGGCGGGCACGTCACGCTGGCCGCGGCCGCCGACGTCTTCCTTGCCACCCCGCGCACGGCCAACCCCAACACCCACCGCGCCTACGCCTCGGCCATCGACCGCGTCATCGCCCTTCTCGGCCACGACCGGCCGCTGGCCGAGATCGGCGCCGCGCTCGCCGAGCTGTGGGGGTCGAGCGCGCCGGCGACCTGGAACCGCAACCGCGCCGCCGCAACAACCAGCCCGCCCCACGCCACGACGTCTACACCACCGCCGGCCTGACCAGCGCGAAGGCCACAACGACGAAACCCAAGCCCAAGAAATCCACTAATCCGCGACCACGACGCACAGGTTAAAGATCAAGCTAGGTGTCGCGCCCACCGCGTGGGTAGCGATGGCCGGCCGGAATTCTGAGCCCCAACGTTCTTCCGCGCTGAAGAATCGATAGTGGCCGGATGGATTCCGGCGACTACCGCGGGATCAAGGCCGCCACCAGTCGTCGAGCGGGGTGACCGGAACGGCCCGCTTGTGCCGGGTCGCGAGGTAGAGCGACTCCACCTTTGCCGCCAGGTCCGGCGTGACGTCGAGACCTTCCAGATAGTCGTCGATCTGGGCGTACTTCAGGCCGAGTGCCACCTCGTCGGGCAGTGCGGGCCGGTCGTCCTCAAGGTCGGCGGTCGGCACCTTCTCCCAGACACTCGGTGGCGCGCCCAACTCCTGCAGCAGGGCGGCGCCTTGGCGCTTGGTCAGTCCGGTCAGCGGGGTGATGTCGACACCGCCGTCGCCGTACTTGGTGAAGAAGCCGGTCACCGCCTCGGCCGCGTGGTCGGTGCCCACGACGAGCAGACTCAGCTGCCCGGCGATCGAGAACTGGATCACCATGCGTTCGCGGGCCTTGATGTTGCCGCGCACGAAGTCCCGCAGCTTGGGATCATCGCCCAGCAGCTCCCGCAAGCCGAGCGCCGCCTCGGCGGCGACGGCGTCCGCGCTCGGCTTGACGTTCACCGCGATCGATCGGTCGGGCTGGATGAACCCCAGCGCGATCTGCGCGTCGTGCTCGTCAGCCTGCACGCCGTAGGGCAGCCGCACCGCGACGAAGGTGGCCTCATGCCCCTCGGCACGCAGCTCCTCGCTGGCGAGCTGGCACAACCTGCCGGTCAGGGTGCTGTCCTGGCCGCCACTGATCCCGAGCACGTAGCCCTTGGCCGGGGTCGACCGCAGGTAGTCCTTGAGGAAGTCGATCCGTTGCCGGATTTCAACTTTGGGGACAATGGTCGCCTTGACGCCAAGTTCGGCGAGAATCTGCTCCCGTAGGTTCGCCATCCAGGTACTGTACTGGCCGGAATCGAACGGCGGGAAGACGGTTTTGAGCGGAGCCTGCGGAGCGACCCGACGGCGATGTTCGACGTCGGCCGGGTCAGTGAGGTGAGTTCAGCAGCCGCTTCGGGCATGTCCGGCGTTCGAGGCATCGCGGGCTGAGCAACAGAACACCGCGAGCACGTGCTGGAAACCGTCCAGCACTTCCTCGCCATCCTGCCGGGCGCCCCCGGCTACGACTTCGAACAGATCCTCTTCGAAGACGAGCACCACATCACCTTTCTCGACCGCCGCCCCACGATGCCCGGCAAGGTCCCGGTGGCGCCCAAAGCCCGCGTCGAGCACGTCCTCCGGGACCTCGACGAGGTCGCCTACGCGGCTGATGCGGAGGGCCCGCCGGATCGCCCTGGCGGTCGAGGCGGTCGTCCCCTCCGAACGCGCCTACCTATACCCAGGCGAGCCGATCGTCACGATCAGTTTGCCGGTGACGTGCTCGTTCACCAGGTCCGCGTAAGCCTGCGCGGCCTGCTCAAGCGGATAGCGGTGGGTCACGATGGACGGCAGGACGCTCTTCACGGCCAGCGCCGCCACCTCCTCCAAGTCGCCAGGGCGCGCCGCGGTATAGACGGTCGCGATGCCGGTGCCGGAGCCGGGGCTGGGGAAGGCGACGTTCAGCAGGCGTCCCCCGGGGCGGACAAGCGAGGCCATGGCGGGCAGGGACGTCCCGGCCAGGGCCAGGTTGACCAGGGCGTCCACGTCCTCCGGATGGCGGTGGCGGGTTTCCGCGGCCGTGTCGGCCGATCGGTGGTCGATCACCTCGGCGGCGCCCAGCCCGCGCACGTACTCCTCGTCCTCAGGCAGGGCGGTGGCGATCACGTGGACGCCGCGCGCCGCCAGCAGCGGCACCACCGCGCCCCCGACGCCGCCGGCCGCCCCGATGACCAGCGCCTTCATGTCCGCTGCGAAGTCCCCGGCGCGTAGCAGGGGAAGGGCGGTCAGGGTGGCGGTGGGCGGGCTCGCCGTGCGCTCGGCGGGCAGCCCGGCGGGCCGAAGGGCGAGGGCGGGCGTGTCGGCGTCGAAGACCGCGTACTCGGCCATCGTTCCCGTGGTGAGCGAGGGCGGCGAGGAGAGCAGCTCCGCCATGCCCCTGGCCGTCTCGGCAGGCCGAGACCGAAGACCTCGTCCCCGGGGCGAACCGGCCGGCGTCCTCACCTGAAGCCGTGACGGTGCCGGCGAAGTCGCCGCCGAGGACGTGCGGGAACGTCAGCGGGGCCAGCTCCTTGAACGTCCCGTCGACAAGCCTGAGGTCGGCCGGGTTGAGCGCCGCCGCCGCGATCCGCACCTGGATCTGGCCGGGGCCGGGCGGCGGGATCGGCGCATCCAGCAGTTCCAGGACTTCCACGCCGCCGTAGCCCCTAGCCGCCAGCGCCTTCATCGTCCTTATCGAGCTACCTCCATTCGCCACCAAGGAGCAGCTGGTCACCGCGGTCTTCGGCGACCAGCTCGACCGGCTGGCGGCCAGGGGCGAAAAACTGCTACGTCAGGCCGACTCCGGGCAGGCGCTACTGGAGTTCATGGCAGGCGCGGTCGAGATGCAGGTCGCCGACCGATCCTTCTGCCAGGCGGTCACCGTGGACCTGCGAAGGGATCCGCAGCTCAGGGCCGCCAGCGACCGGCTGGTGGCGGCGGCGGGGTCGCTCGCAGCCCGCGCGCGGGCGGACGGCGCCGTGCGCGACGACATCACCGGGCACGACATCGTGCTGCTGATCAACGCTGTGGCGCAGGCGACGGCGCCGTTCGGCGACGCGGTCCCGGGTCTGTGGCGGCGCTATCTCGGTCTGAACTTCGACGGCCTGCATCCGCGGGCCGCTCGTCCCCTCCCGGTCCCCGCCCCCGGCTCCCTGACCCCGCCCTGACCACCGCCCGGCCACATCCGAACGGCCAATGGCGGTAACCCAGCGGTTTTCAGTCCGCTATCGCCACTGGCCGTTCCGTTGTTGCTCAAGCCCGGACGCTGTCCGCGTGTTCAGGCCTTCTCCTCGCCGGGAACCCAGGCGTCCCCCCAGGAAATCCCTGGATGATCGATTCCAAGGGGTTCATGGGTCGTAGGCGGTTGGTACGCACATGACTGGCCGGCCGGTGTGGTGGTTGTGCCAGAGGGCGGCGGTGAACGCGAGGATGCGCTGCAGGATGCGGACGGCCACGCCGCAGACGCGGCAATGGTGGGGGAAACGTGTCGCCCGAGTGAGCGACGGACCGTACGGTCGCCATTATGAAGCTGCTCTCCGTCAATATCGGCCGGCCCCGCCCCAACCCGTGGAAGGGGTTGAGCTTAACGGGCATCGACAAGCGGCCCGTTGACGACCTGGTCGCCGTCACCGCCCCCGGCCCCAAAGGCACCGGCGCGGTCGGCCTCGTCGGCGACCGGGCCTATGACGTGAAGCACCACGGTGGCTTCGACCAGGCCGTCTACGCTTATGCCCGCGAGGATCTCGACGGGTGGGAGACCGAGTTGGGCAGGTCGCTCGCGAACGGGGTCTTCGGGGAGAACCTCACGACCCTGGGACTGGACGTCAACGGCGCCCTGATCGGTGAGCGTTGGCGGATCGGACCGGATGCCGTCCTGTCGGAACCGGTCGCACACAGCGGGGGCAAGCCCCATCCTGGTGGCCCGCCCCCGCTCCATGTTCACGTGAGGAAGGACAAGCACCTGATGGCCCAGCTGATACAGCGCGCCGCCGACCCACAGGTGTTCATCGACGCGTCCACGATTGACCTGGTGGACGAGGGTCTGGTGGCAGAGTTCGATCCGGGCTGGACGGTCAACGGCCTGCTGGACGCGTCTCCTGAAGGCGGCGCCGTCAAGATCCTGTGCGGGTAGGAGATCGGCACTGTTGCCGTGACCGCCGAGCTGTGGGACGGGCCACCGCCGCCCGACCCGGAAGACTGGCAGGACGCTGCGGAGATGTCCGTCAGCTGGCCGTCGAACGTGATGGACTTCGGGACCACGGCAGCAGACGGAGAAGACTCCCCGGAACTGCCCGGCCACGGCGACTACCGGGTGCGGGTGTACGGGCGCAACCGAGACGACGGCGACCCGCGCACCGACGCTGATCCGGTCGAGACGGCGACCCGCGCACCGACGCTGATCCGGTCGAGGAGTACCTGATCCAGGTGTGGCCCACCCCGGGCGATCGGCCCGCCCTGCACAAGGCGACCAGCAAGACGGGCGAACTGTGGCGCCAGTGAGCTCACGCGCCGGCGTGTGAGCCGCATCGAGATCGCCGATCCCGATGAGCAGCGGAGCCCGGCCATGGCCGTTCTCACCGGCGCAGCCGTATCTGATGGCGTTGTCCACCAGGTTGGAGATCGCCCTGCGCACGGTCACCTCGTCGACCGGACAGGCGGCGGCATTGCGGCTTTTGGGCTCGCCTTGGCTGGACCCCTATCCGATGCTTGGGCGCCGCCCGAGAAGAAGAGTTCGGTGCCAGGCTTGGGAGTGTGTACGGGTTCACCGATGAGGCGCGGCGAACGCTCCGACGTTGGGATGTGGTGATGACGAAGATCCCGGGTGCGCGCGAGGAGCTGGATCGGGCGGCTCAGTGGCTGCACGGCCAGGTCCGGTCGGTCGTCGTGGAGCTGACCGGAGATCAGGACCTGGAGGTGGCGCTACCGGAGGCGCCGGCTGTCACCTATTGGGAGGAACCGCTGAGGTTTTCCTATTCCGTGCATGTCCAGCACGCCATGAGTGGTGAGCCGGGTGTCGATCCTGTGGAGGGCGCCAGGTTTCTGCTCGCGTCCGCCGGTTGGGATGTCACCGTGCTGAGAGACGCTCCCGGAGTGCCGACCAACATCGAGGCCAGGACCGGTGAGTTCCGCATGTCGCTGCTCATCTCCCAAGTCCGTGACTCCCTCACCGTCACTGGCCGGACCCCGGTGATGGCACTGCACGAACCCCGCAAGCTCCACCCCGTGAGCCCGGAATGCCCACAGTGCCAGCGGAAGCTGGCGGTTCTGAAGGTTCTGCGTCGCCGCAACCTTTGGGGCGGTCAGAAACCACGGCCCAGGCATGAACTGTGGTGGAAGTGCTCTGGGTGCGGCTGGCTGGGCTACCAGCACCATGAGGGCGAGCAGTTGCATGCGATGCGGCGCCTGGAGGGCCGCGAGGCGAACTGTTTCTTCTGCGGCGAAGATCAGACCAATGTCGCCAGTGAGGTCTGGGAACAAGACGGCGAGCTGCGGGACTGGGTGGTGTGCCTGGACTGCGGCACCAGCAACCCCCGTCGCGTCGGGCACGCCCCCCACGATGGCAGACCACCGAGCTGACGGAGCGAAGCGGTCCGGCGCGGGCGGTGTTCTCCCGCCTGTGGCCAAGCCGCCAGGCAGCCGAGCGCGACGGGCTGGTTGGACGTGACGTCTCCAGCCGCTTAACCCCGCCTCGTGACCTGGCGACTCGCCCGAGCGGGCAGCTCAGCCGAGGCGGTTTGCCCGACATGCGGGCGATCGCGGCCACGTCGGCGCACCCAGGTCGTCGTAGCGGATGACAGGTTCGCGCGGGCCGGTGAAGCGGAGCGTGGTGCGGGCTTGCCGCCAGGACGGGCAGACCAGGCCGCCGACCTGGTCGAGCGGGAGCTGCGTCCGTACGGCGACGACACGGATCGGCAGGTAGGGGTGAATCCCAGGAGCCGTGGTGCCCGGGCTCCGGCCGCGTCGTCGCCGCCGGCGCCGATCATCAGTTCGACAGCAGGTCTAGGCCGGACCTGCACCGTCGACGAAGTGCGTCAGAACCATCTCGACCAGTGCGGCGACGTCGGCGTCGGCCATCGGCTCGCCGGTCATGCCCATCCGGTGGAGCAAGGTTCCGACGACGACGTCGATGAAGAACAGGACCCGGTTCTCCGGCTCGCCGAGCACGTCCTGGAGCGCGAGTCGGTACGGATCCTGCAACCGCGCGGACAGGACCTCGCGCAGGGCCGGATCGCTTACGGCGTCACTGAACACGCCTGCGAACGCGTCGCCCACCCCGGGCTCGCCGATCTTCGCCGCGATCCAGCGGATGGCCGAGGACATGAGCTCGGCCCGGCTGGCGCCCTCCAGTGGCGCCGGGCCGAACGCGTCAAGGAGGCAGTCCACGATCAGCTCGCCCTTCGACGGCCAGCGACGGTAGATGGTCGTCTTCGCGACGCCGGCGGTGGCGGCGATGCGGTCGACGGTGGCGCGCGCGTAGCCGAGCTCGTCGACCGTGCTCAGCGTCGCGGCGAAGACCACGGCGTTGACGCCGGAGCGCGGGCGACCGGGTGGTCTGGCGGATGTGGTCGCTCGAGTCATGGCCACACGATAACTTATTGCGCTACTATCGGTATCGATACTTGCGGTAGCGAAACTATTTGACCGTGGAGGAGACATGAGTGAGGTCACCGTTACGGAGCGGCCGCCGCTGGGCATCCGGTTGCTGCGCGCCCTGGGAAAGGAGCCGGACTGGTCGGCGATGACGGCCGAGCAGCTGGTCGCCTACCGCGACGCGGAGAACCGCAAACGGGCATCCCGTCTGGCGCGGGTGGTCACCGGATGTCCGGACCGCGGCGCCGCGATCCAGTGGCAGGAGGTGGCGCTGCCCGGCCGCGGGCTCCCGGTCCGGGTGTACCGGCCGTCGCCCGGGCATGGCGGTGGGGGCGCCGGCCGGGCCGGCCTGCCGCTCGTGCTCCACGTGCACGGAGGCGGGTTCGTGGGCACGGCGGTGCAGAGCGACTGGGTGAACAGCCACCTCGCCGTGCGGCTGCCCGCGGTCGTCGTCTCGGTCGAGCACCGCCTCCTCGATCCGCAGACTCCGCTGTCGGCGGCCGTCGACGACGGCTGGGACGTGCTCCGGCACGTGGTGCAGCACGCCGCGCAGTGGGGAATCGACCCGGCGCGGACCGCCGTCTTCGGTGAGAGCACCGGCTCGATGGTCACCGCCCTGGCCGCGATCCGGGCCAGAGAGTCCGGCCTGCCCCTGCGGGCGCAGGTGCTGGTCAACCCTGCGGTCGACCTGACCTCGACGATGTCCGACCACGCCTCGATCACCGAGCACGCCCACAGCCCGACCCTCACCATGCCGCAGATGCAGCTGCTCCGCCGCTTCGCCGTTCCGCCGGGAACGGATCCTCGTGCGGTGTCGCCGCTGTATGCCGACGATCTGAGCGGGCTGGCCCCGGCGCTCGTGGTGGTGCCGACCATTGACCCGCTGGCCGATCACGGCCGCAGTTACGCCGGACGACTGCGCGCGGCCGGGACGCCCGCGCGGCTCACCGAACATCCCGGAGCGACGCACGCGTTCCTCAGCATGCCGGGCGTGGTGCCACAGGCCAAGGCAGCGCGGGCGGAGATCGTCGAGTTCCTCCGGGGCGCGCTCGCCGGGTGACGGGTCCCGGCCTGCCGGTTTCTGTTCCACATCATCGGGTCCAGCCGGGACACGGGGGATGTTCCTCAACCCCCGTAGCGTGCCGGGCACGAACGTCCAGCCGCCGACCGCCGGCGCAGCCGCGTTCAGGGCTGATCGTCATCGGTGGGCTCGACCCGGCCAGACCTGCGGGGAAGGCGGCCGGCAGATACACCCCCGGCCGCAGCGGCGAACTACGGCTCGCGTACCTGCCACAGCCGTTCCGGCTCGGGCTCTTCAGGCTCGCCAACGCCGCCCCGGCCCGAACTCGGCGCCGCCCGAGTGAGGCGGGGGCGTCAGAAAGCACGGGGAGAGTCCCCGTCGCACTCATTGATCATGAAAGGACAAGTGTCTTGAAGATTCGACTGGTGACATGTGCAAGCGTGGCCGTGCTGAGTGTCAGCGCGGGCATGGTGACGGCGGTGCCCGCACCGCAGGAGACGGCAGTCGTGCTGGCCGGCGCCACAAGCTCGGTGACCGGCTTCGACCCCGCGGGGCTGAAGTCCGCCATGGACGATGTCCACCGCGCGGGGATGCCGGGTGTGTTCGCCGAGGTGCGCTCTGACGGCCAGGTCTGGCGCGGCGCCTCCGGGGTGGCCGATGTCAAGACCGGCCGTCCCGTCACGCCCGGCATGCTGCATCGCGTCGGCAGCCTCGTCAAGACCTTCGTCGCCGCCGCAGTCCTGCAGCAGGTCGAGAAAGGGCGAATCGAGCTCGACGCGCCGATCGGCCGCTATCTGCCGCGGCTGGTGCCGGGCGAACGCGGCGAGAAGATCACGGTTCGGATGCTGCTCAACCACACCAGCGGCATCTCCGAGTACCTCGGCTATGCGTTCCCGTCCCTCCAGAAGTTTCCTTCTCTGCCGGATATGTCAGCCAAGAGCCTGGACGATAACCGGTTCAGGCGGTTTACCCCGGCTGAGCTGATCGAGATGGGACTCAAGGCGCCCGCCGTCGGCAAGCCCGGAGGCTCGCCGGGGGTGTACGCCAACACCAATTACCTGATCCTCGGCGAGCTCCTGGAGAAGGTGACCGGTACCACCGCGGAGAAGTACATCACCCAGAACGTCATCAAACGCGCCGGGCTCAAAAACACCATGTTTCCGGCCGGGCCGCGCATCAAGGGGCCGCACCCGCGGATGTACGAGGCGTTCTTCGGCTTGATCGACCCGCCGCGCGACTACAGCGTCTATGACATGTCCTGGACAGGGGTAGGGGCCTCGCTGATATCGACCATGGAGGATCTCAACCGCTTCTACGGCAGGCTGCTCGACGGCACGATCGTCAAGCCGTCATCGCTGGCCCAGATGCAGCGCACCGGCCCGGCCATCAGCCAGTCCGGGCAGAAGATCTTCTATGGTCTCGGCCTGCACGAGCTCAAGATCCCGGGTTGCGGCACCTTCTGGGGCAACGACGGGACGGTCTGGGGGGCCGAAACGGAGACGTGGATCCGCGCCGACGGCAAGCGCCAGCTGTCCGTCGGGGTGAACCTCGTGAGGTGGAACAAGATCGATTCTTCGGGTAAGCCGCAGCACCACCCCATCGACGACGCGCTGTCGGCCTTCAAGCAGCAAGCGCTGTGCGGCGGCGAAGACGCCCAGGCCGAGAACGTCTCGTAGGTTCCGGCGTTCGGTCCCATGGCCACAGTGCCGCAGGCTCGCCGACTGAGGACGCCGGCAAGAGGCTTTTCGGCGTCCACCACACCGGGCCGGGGCCAGGCTGAGCCGGGACCGGACGGAACAGGCCGCATGCCCGGCGCGGAGCCGGGCATGCGGCCGCCACCGTACTGCCCGGCCGCGTGCGCGGGCCCCGCACCGGCGGCGACGAGCGGCCACCTGTCGACCGGCACGGTCGGTGGGCCGCCCCAGGCAAGACGACCACCGCCCGGCCACGGGCCTGGTCGCGACGAGATCGACGAAGACGGGAGAGCGATGACCACCACCGACCTTGCCCAGGCGAGGGAGCGGTCCACACCACCACCGGAGGCCGATCCCGCGGCGGGACAGAGCCTGGCGGGGCTGCTGCGCCCGCATCTCCGGAGTTTCGCCGCCGTTGTCATCCTGCAGGTGATCGGCGCCGTCGCGGGTCTGGCGCCGCTGCTGGCGGTCGCCGAACTGGGCCGTACGCTGTTGTCGCCCGGCCCGATCGATCACGATCATGTCTGGTTCGTCGTCATCGCGGGTGCCGTCGGCCTGTCCGTCCGACTGGTGTTCACGGCCGCATCGTCCGGACTCGGGCACATTCTCGACGGCCAGGTGCAACTGACGTTGCGCCGGCAGTTGGCCGCGCGGCTGGGACGCGTCCCGATCGGCTGGTTCTCCCGGCGCCGGACCGGTGAGCTGGCCAAGGTGGTGGGCGAGGACGTGAGTGCCGTGCATCCGTTCATCGCCCACGCCCCCGGCGAGCTCATCTCCGCGTTCGTGGTGCCGCTGGTGTCGCTGATCTACCTGTTCACCGTCGACTGGCGGCTCACACTGATCACGCTGATCCCGGTGGTGCTGGCAGTGGCACTGGTCCCCCTGATGATGACCCCGACCCGGCTGCGCGAGCAGAAGGAGTTCGACGCGGCCATGGGCCGGATCGCCAGTTCCGTCGTCGAGTTCGTGCAGGGCATCTCGGTGGTCAAGGCGTTCGGCGGGGGCGAACGCGCCCACCATAAATTCCGCACGGCCACCGACGATTTCGCCCGCATCTTCTACCGGATGGTGCGCGGCCTGTCCGTGATCGGTGCGGGGATGCAGCTGGCGCTGTCACCACCGTTCGTGCTGCTGGCCGTGCTGATCGGCGGTGCGGCTCTGATCACGACCGGTGGCATGGCCCCGGCCGACCTGCTGCCCTTCCTGCTGCTCGGACTGGGCCTGACCGCTCCGGTGGCGGCCCTCGGCCACGGCTTCGACGACATACAGGCCGCCCGGCGCGCGGTCGGCCGGATCCGGGACGTGCTCGCGGTGCGATCGCTGCCGGAGCCTGCGCACCCGGCCGCACCACAGGGGCACCGGGTGGAACTGCGCGACGTCCGCTTCGCTTACGAGGCCGGTCACGAGGTGCTGCGCGGGATCGACCTGGTACTCGAACCCGGGACGGTCACCGCGATCGTCGGACCGTCGGGAAGCGGAAAGTCCACGCTGATCCAGCTGTTGCCGCGCTTCTTCGACCCGACCCACGGTTCGGTCGCCATCGGCGGCGTCGATCTGCGCGAGCTCGGCAGCCGGGAGCTCTACCGGACGGTCTCCTTCGTCTTCCAGGACGTTCGCCTGCTGCGCGCCTCGGTCGCCGACAACATCGCGCTGGCGGTACCGCACGCCGACCGCGACGACGTGGTCCGCGCCGCCCGGCAGGCGAACATCCACGATCGGATTCTCGCGCTGCCGCACGGATACGACACGGTGCTCGGCGAAGAGGCCGGGCTGTCGGGTGGCGAGGCGCAGCGGAT
Source organism: Streptosporangium sp. NPDC048886 (assembly GCF_055586905.1). Classification (NCBI taxonomy): domain Bacteria; kingdom Bacillati; phylum Actinomycetota; class Actinomycetes; order Streptosporangiales; family Streptosporangiaceae; genus Streptosporangium; species Streptosporangium sp. NPDC048886. The sequence goes on along the minus strand of NZ_JBVJHH010000066.1, from coordinate 4,744 downwards.
CTCGCTCGCCCGCGCACTGCTCGCCGACGCACCCGTGCTGGTGCTGGACGAGGCGACCTCCTTCGCCGACCCGCAGACCGAACAGGCGGTGCGCCGGGCCCTGGCGACGCTGGGAGGCGATCGGACGATCCTGGTCATCGCCCACCGGCTGGAGACGGTCGCCGACGCCGACACCGTCGTGATGCTGGACAACGGGGCGATCGTCGAACGCGGCAGCCCCGCCGAGCTGCTGGCACGAGGCGGGAAGTTCGCCGCGTTCTGGCAGTCCCACCGATCGGCGGTCGCCGACGAGCTCGAAACCCACGATGGCGTCCTGCAAGGAGACGAGCCCCGATGATTCGAATGCTGCTGCGCGTGCTGGGACACGAGTACGCCCGGCCGGTGCGTCGCACCGTGGCCCTGATGACGACGACCGCGGTGGTCGAGGGTCTGTCCTACGCGCTGCTGGTCCCGGTGCTGCGGGCACTGTTCGGCAGCGATCCCGCAGCCGCCTGGCCCTGGCTGATCGCGTTCGGGACCGCGGTCGCCCTCTACGCCGTGCTGCGCTATACCAGCGATCTGTCCGGTTTCCGCGTCGGGACCACGCTGTTGCGCGGCATGTATCACCGGCTCGGCGACCATCTGGCCCGACTGCCCATCGGCTGGTACACCGCCGGCCGCATCGGGCAGGTCTCTGCCCTGGCCGGCGGCGGCGTCCTGCAGGCGATGAGCGTGATCGCGCACCTGCTGGCACCGTCCATCTCCGCCGGCGTGACCCCCCTGACGATCATTGTCGTGATGCTCGCCTTCAACTGGCAGATGGGGCTGGCCGCGCTGGCCGCCGCCCCCGTCGTGGCGGCGATCCAGATCCGGACGGGACGCTCGACGGCCGCCACCGACGCCGAGCGCGCCGGACGCGACCACGAGGCCACCGGGCGAGTCATCGAATACCTCCAGGCCCAGCCGGTGCTGCGGGCCGGCGGCCGGAGCGTCGAACGCTTCCGGTTGCTCGACGACTCGCTGCGGAACGTCGAGCGCGCGTCCCGCCGTACCGTGCTGTCGGTGCTGCCCGGCGCGGTGGGCCTGACGCTCACGGTGCAGGCGATGTTCACCGTGCTGCTGGTCCTGGGCGCCTACCTCGCGCTCGGCGGGAACATCGGCGCGGCGGAGGTTCTGGCGATCCTGGTGCTGGCCGCCCGCTGCGCCGATCCGCTGCTGTCGCTGGCCGATATCGGTAGCCAACTCCGCGGCGCACAGTCCGAGCTGGCCAGACTCGACCAGGTGTTGCGCACCGAGCCGCTGCCGCAAGCCCGCGAACCGATCCAGCCGGTGGGCCACGGCCTGCAGTTGGAGTCCGTCACCTTCCGGCACGGCGGCCGCACGGTGATCGACGACGTGTCGTTGTCCGTGCCGCAGGGACAGCGGCTTGCCATCGTCGGACCGTCAGGTGCGGGTAAGAGCACCCTGCTGCAGTTGCTCGCGCGCTTCTACGACGTGGACGCGGGCGTGGCGCGCGTGGGAGGCGTGGACGTGCGCGCGATCACCACCGAGGTGTTGATGGCACAACTCGCCATCGTCTTCCAGGATGTCTATCTCTTCGACGGCACGATCGAGGAGAACGTGCGCATGGGCCGTCCCGACGCAGGCGTTGCCGAGGTGCGGGCGGCGGCGACCGCGGCACGGTTGGACGAGGTGATCGAGCGACTGCCCGGCGGATGGGCGACGGATGTCGGCGAGGGCGGCGCGCTGCTGTCGGGTGGTGAACGCCAGCGTGTCTCGATCGCGCGAGCGCTGCTGAAGGACGCGCCCATCGTGCTGCTGGACGAGGTGACCTCCGCGCTGGACCCGGTCAACGAGGCGGCCGTCCACGAGGGTATCGAGCGCCTGATGGCGGGCCGGACGGTGGTGATGGTCGCGCATCGGCTGCGGACCGTCCAACGCGCCGACCGCATCGTCTTCCTGGACGGCGGCCGGATCGTGGAGGACGGCAGCCACGACGAGCTGCTGCGCCGCGGCGGCCGCTACGCCGATTTCTGGAACGCATCCCTGACACCGGCAGCGAGTGAATGAGTCGGCAGGTTGTTCGACCCTTTGCTGCGGACAGTCGCGCCGGCGCCCCCAGGCACAACCCGCCAGATGAAAGATCGCCGTAGGAAGGTCGTCTCGGCGTGACTCTTACCCCGACTGATCTCTTCGCGCCCTCTGTCCACCTTGTCACTGTCGAGCGCGCCGGCGAGCCGCCGCAACAGAGCGCTGGCAGCAAGTACCGCGCTGTCACCCCCGCCACCGCGCCCAGCTCCAGGTCCGCGGTCGCCACCCCATGACGATCACCACGACGCCCGCACCCACGACCTCGACCGGGTGGCAGGGGACGACCACGCTGCGGCCGGGCTGGCTCGCCTTCACCGGCGACGTCGGGACCACCGAACCGCACGCGCACGCCGCCCTCCAGGTCCTCATCGTGGCCGCCGGGACGGTGCAATTGGCTGATGCCCACCACACCTGCCGCCGGGTGCAGGCGGCGATCATCCCGCCCCGGGCCCGGCACACCGTGTGCGGCGGCCCCGGCGCCCGCGCCGACATGCTCTATCTCGATCCGGCCAGCGGCGCGGGCCGCCACCTGCTCACCGCCCTGACCGGGCCGCACCGCGACCGGGTGGCCGGCTGGGTGGCCGCCGCCCACGCCCTGCTGCCAGAGCGGGTCAGGGCCGCCGCCGACGGTGCGGCCGGTGAGCCCCAGGATCCAGCCGCGCTCGTGCGCGGCTGGACAGCGCCAGTCCCAGGCCCGTACCATCCGGCACTGCGGCAGGCGCTGGACCTGCTGCCGGAGCTGCTGGCCGGCCCGGTCCGGCTCACCGACCTGGCCAGCGCCGTGCACCTGTCGGCCAGCCGCCTGGGCCACCTGTTCACCGCCGAGCTGGCCCTGCCCTACCCGGCCTATGTGCGCTGGATCCGCCTGCGCCGCGCCATCGAGCTGGCCCGCGACAGCGCCACACTGACCGAGGCCGCGCACGGCGCGGGCTTCGCCGACAGCTCCCACCTGACCCGTGTCTGCCACGAGATGTTCGGCCTGGCGCCCTCCCAGCTCATCCACATCGTGCGGGAGCCCTCTGGCCACGCCTGAGGAAAGGTCAGGTCAGCGGATCCGTCCAAGCTCCGGACGTCCGACCGCCGCGACGCTGGACGGCATGCACCGCACCCTGATCCGACCCGTGATCCGCTATGGCTACGTGCCGTTCATGCTGCTCGGCGTCAACGGCGCCGCCATCGCACTGGCCGCCTCCGGCACCTCCAAACTCTGGCTGGTCGGCCTGCTGCTGGCCGCGATCGGCTGCTCGTTCGCCGCCGAACGCGCCCTGCCGTACGAGGCCGAGTGGAACAGCCCGACCGGGGACGGCGGCCGCGACGTCGCCCACGCCGGCGTCAACGAGCTGCTGCTGCTCGTCAGCGTGGGCATCATCCCGCTGCTGGCCGCCGCCGTCACCGTCACCGACCTGTGGCCGCACTCCTGGCCCTTCGCGCTGCAGGTCCTGGCCGCCATCTTGATCGCCGACCTCGGCGTCACGCTAACCCACTACGCCAGCCACAAGATCGGCGTGCTGTGGCGCTTCCACGCCGTCCACCACTCCATCAAGCGCTTCTACGGCTTCAACGGCCTGATGAAGCATCCTCTGCACCAAACCCTGGAGATGAGCGCCGGCGTCGCCCCGCTCATCCTCATCGGCCTACCGCTCGACGTCGCCTCCGCCCTGTCCCTCACCGTCGCCGTCCAACTGCTGCTACAGCACTCCAACGCCGACTACCGCGTCGGCGCCCTCAAGTACGTGCTCGCCCTCAACGAAGGCCACCGCTTCCACCACCTCAAATGGGCCGGCATCGGCGACGTCAACTTCGGCCTGTTCACCCTGGCCTGGGACCACCTGCTCGGCACCTTCTCCTACGACCCCACCCGCCGCTTCACCTCCGAGATGCTCGGCATGGCCGCCAAACCCGACTACCCCATCGCCTACCTCGCCCAGCTCGCCGAACCCTTCCGCCCTTCCGGCGCCTGCCACGCCGAACCGGCGCCCCCCCGCGCCCACCGCCCAGGAGCAGACGGCGACGTGATCGAGATGGGCATCTGAAGCCGGACCCCATCCGCGAACTCGCCCTCGGCGGGCGTCGTCGTTGCGGACGGTGATCTGCGGCGATGCCGCTCCTTTGGGCCGTGTGACCATCACCGGCAGTAAGGTCCCCAGCACGAAGAGCGCAACCTCAACGGCCGGCCTCAGCCGCCGTGGCCGTCTCGGCTCGATCGGCGATCGCGAGTCGCGATCAGGAACCGGGTGCGCCTGTGGCGGGATCAACACCGCGTCAATCGCCCGGAGGTGGGTCGGGGGCGCCACCTCCGGGTGATTGACGGTGGTCAGCGGCGCGGCACGGGCGCGACTGCGACCGCCGGCGTCAGCGGGTACAGCGGATGGAGGCACTGCCCCAGTAGTAGCCCGGCCCGAGCCGGGACGAGTCGGCGAACAGCAGCACGCACTGCTCGTTGCTGAAGCCCGAGATCAGCGCCTGACGGCGGGCGTCCTTCTCCGCCTCGCGCTTGGCCTCCTTGGGGCTGTTCTCGAGGGCCATGCCGTTGAAGCCGCGCTCCTCGAGCACGCTCGCCTGTCCCGTCGTGGCTGGAGCTGCTCGGTGCGTTGCGCAACAGCGCGGTGCGTGATGTGGCACTGCGTGCGGTCAACCTCTCCGAGGAGGGCCTCGGCACGGTCGCCGACATCAT
>NZ_JBVJHH010000065.1:0-39596 GCF_055586905.1 Streptosporangium sp. NPDC048886 | reverse complement strand
AAACGGATGCAGTACCGTCCTGCGCTGCTCGACGGCTTCATCGCCCAGACCGGCCTGCTCCTCGAACCGCTGTAACTTCAGCCTTTCAGGCTCAGCGGCAGTGACACGGACTTCAACGTGTTCGTGCATCAGGTCTCCGTAGTAGTGGCATGAATAGCCCCCAAGGCTGCCCGAATCATCGGCGCTGATCCGTATGCTGTGGCTCACTCGCGAGGCAGGCGGAACGTGGAAAAGCGCCGTTTCCGAAGGCCGCGAGAAGTAACGGTCAGACAGGTGTTCCAGCAGGAGTACACGCCGTCTGCACAAACGGCCTTACCAACACCAGAGATCGGGACCTGACTGTGGTGCCCATCCGATACGCCTTGACCAGAACTCAGAAAGGTCGACATAGTCGGACGGGTGGAATATGAGGAATTGGCCTTTGGCGGTGACGACCCTGACCACGGACCAGGACTCGGCCCCTGGGTGGCGGCGCATACCAAGCTGCTGGCAATTTGCGCCGTAGCACTGGTGGTGCTCGGTCTGGCCGGGGCCGGCGGCTGGTATCTGTACGAGCGATCCTGGCTGCCCCAGCCTCCGCCGGACATCGCACTGTCCCCGTCCTTGGAGTTCGAGGTGGTCATGTGCGGATGCCCTGCCCTGGCTGCGGCGACTGTTGAACAACGGCAGGAAACCGAGGCCATGCTCCGGGCATTGCCCCAGGTGACGTCGGTCGAGGTGCGGAGCGGCCAGGATCTGTCCCATCAGTGGCGCAGAAGCTTCGAACGGATCGGTGACACCAGACGAGCGCAGAGTCTGGGCCTGTCCGGCGACGTCCTGCATGGCACTCTCCGTCGCGCTGAGGACTTCGCCGCCGTGGTCGAGAAGATGAGATCGGCGCCGAAGGTCTCCACCGTGTCGCGGTCGGGGGTGAATTTCTGGGCAGGCAGGGCTGAGGCTCAGATCTCTCTGTGTGGGAAGGACGTCATCTCCCAGGCCGCATCCGAGTGCCGGCAGACCCGGCGTGCGGGAGCGACGGGGACGGTCACTGAGAGGGAGAAGGCCGCGATCGTCGCTCGACTGCGGGACCTGCCCGGAGTGGAGACGATTTACTTCCAGGACCCCGGCCACGCCCTGAAACTCGCGAAGCTCTCCGACCCGAAGTCCGAGTCGGATGGGACCTACCCGGGTTCCTTCTTCGTCAAGTTCTCCGAACCGGCTCTCGCCCGCGCGATCGCCCCCGCCATCGGGCCGATGCCCGGCGTCCTGGCGGTGTGGCCGGTCTTGTCGAAGGAATGACGGCCGGGGATGTGGGGAGCTTTGCCGTGCGCAGGCGATTCGGTCACCGCAACGGTGACGAGTCCCACCCTGTGCTGCAACCGAGACCTACGCCAGCGCTGTCGTCGCGAGGCTCTGGCCGAGGAGTTCCACGAACGGTGCCTCACAGCCCGCAGAGCGCTTATCACACCGCCCCGAGCTATTCGACAAACGCTTATCCGGTGAAGTCGACCGATGCTTCCTGCCGGGAGCACAGAGATTACTAAGACCGCTTCACCGAAAGCGTCACCAGCACTATTCCCAGCACGAAAAATACATACGGCAGTACGAGCAATGCCAGGTCCGGTCCAGATCCCGGCTCCATCACGTCTTGACCCAGCGCTTCCATGACGCCGAAGGCCGCTATCAGAATCACTCCCCACCCATAGCGTCGAGGCTTACCGGGGTCACGGGGAAGGAAAGGCAAGCGAGGCACCCGATCGGCCACCAAGGTGTAGACGCCAAGCGCAGCAATCAGGCACGAGACTCCCAACAGAATTACCTGCGTCACTCTGAGATCCATCCAGATCAGCTCCTTCGCCATTCAGACAAACCACCCCCCTGAAAACAGCTTGCCGGATTGTCCTTGTAATGATCAAGAGCAGCGCTCCGCGCCGCCTCGCGGCCTGGGGGCCGGACCCGGCCGTCGGCGGCTGCGGCCGTGTTTCGCGGAGCCATCGACCCCTGAAGCTCAGCAGTGCTCTTCGACAAGCACCAAGCGCTCACCGCTCGACCGCGCCCACTCCGTCACCTCGATGACCACGCCGGGATCACTCCCGGCGTGGCTGTAACGACGCCGCTGATGCCCCCGCTCCGCAGGAGAGTCCGCCCACCTAACCGGCCCTGACATCCGCCAGGAGCCCACCCGTACTGAGGGGTCAGCGAACAGCTCGGCTGCGCGTTGGGCGTTGACGCCATAGGCACGCCCGACAACCCGCGTCCACTCCCGGCCCGCGTCGTCCCACAGCCGGTCATTGAGACGGCGATTGAGCTCGCCGCCCTTCCGCTTCGCCACGGTGCCACCATAGGCCCGAAGAAGCGCCTCCGGCGGGAGCCTCTGGCTCGTGGCCCGCTTTCCCTGCAGACGGATCACTGCGGATTCGACCCGCCGGGGGCATCGAGGTGCCCGCTTCGGCCTACGTGGAGGAACTGACCATGTTCCCGCGCAAGCCGGCTCTCATACCGCCATGGGTGATCACGGCGTGGTCCGAAGATGTGCTCCTGCCAGAAATCAGCTCCGCCCCACTTCGCCGACAGACAGAGACCTTGACCCGGCCGAGCCTCCTCTTGGGACCATGGTCGTGCGAACCGTCGGTCGAGGCGACGACCCGGGGCTGATCATCCTTGGCATGGCCGGGCACGAGGGAGGACGGCACCGGGAATGCTTTGATCTTCATGATGTCCACCGAGGAACCGGACGAGCAGGATGCCGGGGCGGACATGGACACATACTGCATCGTCCGAGAAGCCCCCACCTGGGACGAACTCGCCGCGAAGATCGGCCGAATCGGAGAGTGGGAGTTCGAGGACTACGAGGACTGAGGCTCCTGATACGGCCAGGCATGTGAGACCGCCATGTACCATCGGCGCTCCGATTCCGGGAGCCGACGGACCGCACGGCTCCGGACCGAGCTGGACTGATACGGACAGGCAATCCACGCGTGGCCTGCATGGTGAACCAGTCCGAACGGCTCTGGACAGCGTTCGAGGACCTATGGACCAGAAGGCGCGAGTCCATGCCAGTCGATCCAGGAGCGCAACCGACGGAGGATCTCACGCAAGTGAGCATCGTCGGCGAGTCCGGGAGGCGCCCATGGTTCAGTCCTGAGCTCGCTCTCGGCGTCGAGTTCGGCCCAGGTCTCCTCGAACGAGTCCCTGATGCTCAGTTCGCGGGGGTCGGCGGCCTCGAACAGGCCGCGGAGGTCTTCGACCAGCTTGGGCAGAGGGATCTCACCGGAGCCATAGAGGTCGATGCGCTCGACCATTTGGCCGATGAGCGCCCGCTGGTAGTCCTCCATGGCATCACCTTCTCGATCTCCCCGTCATTATGTCGACGGCCGGCCAGCGCGGGATATACGTGGGATGATCTTTATTTCGACTATGTAACCGACGTCGCAGATGTTCGTGACATGCGAGACTTTGCGGCCTACTTGAAGATCGAGAACAAGGGGGACTCACGGGGAGCTGCACCACTTCTCCACAGGTGGACGTTTCCCCAGCTCAGAGGGCAAGCCCGGTAGGGAATTCCCGAGCTGACAGCGCTGGTCCGACTGTCATCGCCCACAGTCCTCCAGAGCCTTGATCTTGCTGCCGTTGCCTCCGGCGGGAGAGCGGCTGCCCGGGCATGGGTCCTGGTCTGCGGCCTCTGGCCACTCCCGGACGGGACAGGAACGCGTTTGACCAATGCATGGCCGGTGGAGAGGATCAAGGAGTGCATATCGAGTTCTTGAGATTCTCGCTCGACGACGTAGAGCCGCTCGTCGATTTCCTGACCGGAGAAGAATGGCCATTCCATGCGGGAACTCAGGACCGGGAGACGGTCAAACGCCGAGCCGCCGAAGGCTTTTACGACAATGAGGAGACAAGAACGTTCTGGGTGCTGACAAACGGCGAGCGCGCGGGGTTGGTCAAGCTGCAGGACCTCGCCGACGACACACCCATGTTCGACCTACGGATACGGCAGGCTTGGCGGGGGCGGGGTATCGGCACGGCGGCGGTGGCCTGGCTGACCGGCCACCTCTTCACCGAACTGCCCGACATCATGAGGATCGAGGGCACGACTCGCCAGGACAACCACGCGATGCGGGCAATCTTCCGCAAGAGCGGCTACGCAAAGGAGTCGCACTACCGAGAGGCGTGGCCAGGCCCGGACGGCATATGTTATGACTCGATCGGCTACGCGATCCTTCGGCGTGACTGGCTTTCCGGGACGGTCACCCCCCCGGACTGGGACGACGAACCCGTAAGCCCAGACGGATGATCGGTCCGAGGTCCTGACCGCCCTCTCGAAGAGTCTGCCGGTCATGAAGCACCCGGATGAGCCTGAACCCAGCAGAGCACCCGCCATGACCGCGTGCCAGGCGCGTGCCAGAACAGGCGGGGCTCACGGAGAACCACAGAAACTCACGGAGAACCACGGGGACTCACGGTCACACGGCCCACCCTGACCTGCACCCCCGTTTTCCCAGCTCAGGGCAGCAGGGTCAGGAGACGATCCCGAGCTGACAGCGCGGGCCCGACGCCCGTCACCCGCTCCAGGATCCCTCGTCACACCGGGCGAGCTCTCCCACCAGGAGACGCGCCAACCCCTCCGGGTCCTCACGATGTGGGTCGTGCCCGGTGGGCAGGGAGACTGCCCGCACCGACGACGCCTCTCGCACGACGGCCTCCAGCTCGTGCTCCACCCATGCGCAGTACGCCTTCCAGGCAGGGACGAGAGGCTCGGGGAACACGCCCGCGAAGGCCGTCGCATCACCGCTGACGACAAGTAGCGGACAGCGCGCAGCGCGATAGGCGGCGAAGAGGTCGAGAGCGTCTATCTCTCGCATGACCTGAAGAAATGACTCCGGGAGCCCTTGCCCCATCTCGCCCAGGAAGGAGGTCATCTCCTGACACGCACGCGCTGCCGAGACCTCGTCCAGACCGTGGAAGTGCCCAGGCCGTGTCGGATTGCCGTGACCGTCGAGGTTGACCGCGAGCGGGCACTCCGGATGCTCCCCGGCCCAGAGCGTGGCGACCATGCCTCCCAGGGAGTGCCCGACGATCACCGGCCGGCGGAGTCCGAACTCCTCCACGACGGCGGCGACATCCACCAGCACCTCCCGCCACGACCAGGGCGCCGCACCCGACTCGCCGTGGCCACGTAGGTCCATGGCCACCGGCCGGAACCCCCTGTCCACGAGAAGCTCCGCGAAGACGTCCCAGTCCCTGCGAGTCCGCCCGCCACCATGCAGGAGAAGCACATCCCTGCCGTGCCCACCATGGTCTTCCGCCGCGACCGGCACATCGCTGATCACGAGTTTCCTGATCGTGCCCACGTCGCCCGCCGCCTTCCGCCCGCGCCTTGTCCGCCGCCCTTGTCCCGCGCCCTTGTCCACCGCCTGTCCACCGCCTGTCCGCCGCCCTTCGTAACGGCTCGGCGCAGCAGTCGCCACAGCTTTTCCCGCCGGACGGCGGCGTCATCGCGGCATGCCGAGGACGTCACACCGTGGTTCCCGTGCCGGGCGCGTGCCGGGACAGGCGGCGAGCCACCTCGGAGGCCCGGGTCGCGGATGCTTTCCGGACCCGGGTCTTCTCCGTTTCCAGGGTGTACTCCATGTTCCGTATTACGTGCGATCACGGCGAACCTCGCCCTTCACATCCGGGCGGCGCGTGCTTGGACGGCGCTGTCAGTCAGCGCTGCTGGGCGTCCCCACGCGGAGCCGGTTGCCGTCGGGGTCCTGCAGCTCGATCTCGCGTGCCCACGGAGCGTCCTGCACCTGGACGCCGAACTCGACGGCGACGGCGTCGACATCACGGACCCGGAGGTAGATCAACGTATTGGGGCGAGCGTCGCCCTCGTGCTCCGACAGGAAGATCCGGACGCGACCTCGCGCGACTTCGACGAACGCCGGGAGATCAAGCTGGAAGCGGTGTTCCCACTGTTTGACGAAGCCCAGGCGCTCATACCAGTCGACCGCTGCCCCGGCGTCCTTGACGTGAAGGATGGGGACGACCTCTTCATCCATGGGGTCATCTTTCCATCGTTCATCCACGGGGTCGTCTTTCCATCGCCCGAGGCCGTTCGCCTGCGCGGTGAACGTGGCCGGGCCGCCGGTGACCACCGCGCTCCGGCCGGGGGCCGTCCGGTTCAGACGGTCGCGGCGAGAAGGGATTCCGCGACCGCCGTGCGGGCGTAGAGGACCGAGCGCCCGGCACGGTGGGCGCTGACCATACCCGCGTCGCGCAGGGCGGTGAGGTGCTGGGAGACCCCGGCCGTGGAGATGCCGGTGCGGTGGGCGAGCTCGGTCGTGGAGGCCGGAGCCTCCAGCTCGGTCAGCAGGATGGTCCGGGAGCGGCCGAGGACCGCGGCGATCGCCTCGGTGCGCTTCACCGGGCGGTGCTCCCACAGCGTGCCGGTGCCCCGGGCGGGGTAGGCGAGCTGCGGCGGTCCCGGCGGACGCGACCAGGTGAGCGTGTGTACGGCGAAGGCGGAGGGGACCAGCAGCAGGCCCGGCCCGGTGGCCTCCCGGGTGATGCCGCAGTGCCTGCGGACCATCCGGAGGGTGTTGTCGTCCCAGCTCAGCGTGGAATGCAGGTCGTTGAAAAGGCGGCCCACGCCGTACTCGGCGACCTGGCGCACACGGTGGAAGACGTCCGCGTTCAGCACCACGCGGATCTTCGCCCAGTAGGGGGCGAGTGCCAGCTCCCAGTACGTCTCGATCTCCTCCGAGATCCGGGCCAGCCGCGTCTCCGGGTCCGCGCGCAGGGCCTGGCAGCGGGGTCCGGTGCGGCCGAGGTAGTCGAGGTCGCTCAGCACCTGGTCGGCCGGGGTGGCCCGGATGGCGGCGAGTTCGGCGTCGAGGGCGGGGGCCGGCTCGCGGGAGGGTGGGGTGAGGAAGTCGGGGAGATACCCGGCGGGCGGGATCAGCTCGGCCAGCCAGCCCGAGTCGAGCCCGGCCGCGGCCACCCGTGGCCGTACCTGATCGATCCAGGCGCGGTACACCGGATGCGCGGGGCCCGCTGTCAGCAGCCGGAAACTGGTGACGACCTCCCACATCGGCGAGACCGCGAACCGGGTCAGGGCCAGATCGTCGGCTGAGAAGGCCAGTTCGGCCAGCATGGCTACTCCGTGGATTCAGTGTGTGCCCAATCGGCTCCCTGGATTAAGCGTGAGCTTAATCATTGGTGGTGAGTGTACGGGGGACGCAGGATTCCCGTCATGCTCTCCACCTTCAGCGGCCTGCCCCGGACCGCTTGGATCGTCTTCGCCGGGACCGTGGTCAACCGGCTCGGTTACGTGGTCACGCCCTTCCTGGTCTTCTACCTCGGGAGCCGCGGCATCCCCACCGAGCAGATCCCGTACGTCCTGGGCGCGCTGGGCGCGGGCAACCTGATCGGCCCGGTGGTCGGCGGTCTGCTCGCCGACCGGCTGGGCCGACGCCCCACGATGCTGGCCGGGCTGATCGGGACGGCTGTCGCGCAGGGCCTGCTGTTCGCCGCTCCGAACGTGGTCACGCTGGCCCTCGCGGCCATGTTCCTCAGCGCGGCGGGCTCCATGGTCGGCCCGGCCTCCGGCGCGATGCTGACCGACGCGGTGACAGCCGAGCAGCGGCGCACCGCCTTCTCCCTGTTCCACTGGGCGGTCAACCTCGGCACCGCCGCGGCGGGGATTCTCGGCGGATTCCTGGCGTCGCACGGCTACTGGCTGCTGTTCGCGTTGGACGCGGTGACCTCGCTGGCGCACGCGCTCATCGTGGTCGCGCTGCTGCCCGGCGGACGCGGCGGCGCCGCCCGGGCCACCGGCTCCGGGAGCGGGACGGGCTACGGGGTGGTGTACCGGGATCCCCTGATGCGGGTGCTGCTCCCGCTGCTCGGCACCGGCCTGGTGGTCTACTCCCTCACCGAGGTCTGCCTGCCGCTGGCGATCCGCGACCGGGGGCTGCCCGCCACCACGCTCGGCCTGATGGCCACGCTCAACGCGGTCCTGGTGGTGGTGCTGCAGCCGGTCGCCACGAACGTCCTGGCCCGGCTCCCGCAGATCCCGGTCTATGTGGGGGCCAGCGCGCTCGCCGCGACAGGCATCGCGCTGACCGGGGTGGCGCACGACGCCTGGTCGTACGCCGGGACCGTCGTGCTCTGGTCGATCGGCGAAGCGATGGTCGGCGGCATCCCCGGAGCGATCATCGCGGGCCTCGCCCCGGCGGACGCCCGCGGCCGCTACCAGGGCAGCTACCAGTGGACCTGGGGCATCGCCCGATTCGTCGCCCTGGGTGTGGGCACCACCGTCTACGCCTCCGTCGGCCCCGCCGCGGTCTGGTGGTTCAGCGCCGTCGCGGGCATCGCCGCAGCTCTCGGAGTCGGAGCCCTGGCCCCGACGATCGCCCGCCGCATGGCCGCCACCGCCTCCGAGCCCGTGACCACCTCCGAGCCCGTGACCACCTGCGAGCCCGCCACCGCCTCCGAGCCCGTGACCACCTGCGAGCCCGTGACCACCTGCGAGCTCGCCACCGCCCCCGAGCCCACCGCCGCCCGCTAGGACGGTGAAGCCGGCTCTCCCGGCTTCACCGAGGGCCGCCGCGTGTCCGGTTCCCGCGCGAGCACGGCCGGCCCGTGCCAGGCCGGCAGCGCGTCTCACGGCACTCGCCGGGACGACCGGACCGGCGGCCACGGGGCGTCCGCTGTACGTTCGCCCGGGGAGACGACCGCCGTACGCTCGCCCGAGGGGACGTTTACCGTACCCTCGTCCGGCACACGGCGTGGCCGCCGACGTCTACGCCGGGAGCTTCGGCGCGGAGGCGGCGCGGCCGTGGTGCGGCCGTGCGGCGGCCGCCCGTACCGCGCCCGCCGCTGCGCGGATCGCACTGTTGATGGAGATCTCCCCGCGCATGCCCGGGGCGGCCACCATGTCGCCGGCGAGGAACACCCCGTCGCCCCGGTCGATCGCGGGGCGGTCGCGCCAGGTGTGTCCGGGGAGGTCCAGGGCTCCGGTGCGGCCCCGGGCCGTGGCGGACCGTTGCCAGGTCGCCCGCTCGCGCCAACCGGGCACGGCCAGGTCGGTGAGGGCCTCAAGGCGTAGCCGGGCGTCCGCCCGGCTCTCCCCGGAGCGCACCGGCATGTCGATCTGGAACAGGGACTCACCGGGCGGCGCCACCGTCGGATCCTGCATCGAGTAGCTCTCGTGGAAGCCGCCCCCGTCGAGGTCCCAGCAGATGAACAGGTCGCCGCCGCCCCGGGACACCGCGAGGTCGAGCATGACGCAGTGGCCGCTCTCCCAGCGCAGCGAGGCGTCCCCGAGCAGCGCGCGCGCCGAGGACAGCTCGGTCGCCACGATCGTGGGGTGACCGGGCAGCTCGGTGAGCCTGGACTTCAGCTCGACGCGCACGCCGAGCGCCCGCGCACGGGCCGCCAGCCGGTCGATCACCGCCTGCCATCCACCGACCACCCACCGCACCGCCGGGGGCTTGGGCGCGAACACCCGGCGCAACAGTTCCCACACGAAGGCCGCCGACAGCCGCCCGGTGTCGGCGTCGTAGGTCACCACGCTGATGGCGTTGGCGGCCTGGCGGGCGGTCTCCTCCCCGTAGCTCTCGGCCGCCCAGCCGAGGAAGTCGCGGTCGACGGGCGCCTTGCGGCCCCGGCCCAGCGTGACCATGCGGAGGAACCCGGCCGGCGGGCGGCGCCGCAGCCGCCCCTCCCACAGGAAACCCGCCCGCATCTCGCGCACCGGCGGCCTGCCCAGCTTCCCGGTCAGCCCCCGCTCGGCCAGCCATGTCCAGTGCGGACCGTCGGCGTAGAAGACATGCGCTCCCTCGTGGGCGACGTACGGGGCGGGTGTGCCGCGCCCGCGGCCGCCGAGGGAGGCGTGGGCCTCGTGCAGGGTCACCGCCGCCCCCGCCTCCGCGCTCGCGACGGCCGCCACCAGACCCGCCAGTCCCCCACCGATGACTGTGATCTCGCTGGACATCCTCGTCTCCTTCCGGCCCGCCACTCGGCCTGTCGCCCGGCCACCGCGGTCGGTCGCCGCCGGTCCCGAGCGCCCATCGGGCTCACCGCATGAGACGGACGCCGTCACGGCGGACGTGACACGCCGCGACATGACCCATGTCACAACGGCATGGTCCGCCTGTGGCCACGGCACCGCCGGATGCTGCCGAACCCGTGGCGGATGTGGCCCACCGCGTTCGTGGAGCATCCGGTGGTGGGACGCTGGGCGCTCCGGGAGCCGGCGGTCCGGACGGGCTGATGCCTACCGGGGACCGCTCCGGGCCCACCGGAGCTGTCCCGATCTCGCCAGGGAGGGGCGATCCCCGTCAGCGAGCGGTGCACGCCTGTTCGGCCAGGGCGGCCTGCCAGGGCGCGTTGACCCGGTATTTCGGCGCGATTTTGGACAGCAGCAGGGAGGCGTAGGCGATGCTCTCCCCGTCGTCCGTCCGCACCCGGATCGGTATCGGCCAGTCTCCCTGCTGGACGGCATCACAGCTGGTGATCTCATATTTGAGGGAGAATCTCACGCTCTGCGCGGGCTGCAGGACATAGGGGTCCCGCCTCTCGGGAGAGAGCAGTTTCAGTCCGGCCCCGCTCCGGCCGATCCCGGTGATGGTCACCGGGACCTCGTTCTGGCTGTGCACCCTCACGTCCATGGTGAACTGCGCCCATGTCTTGCGCCCGCGGCGAATGACATAGGTCGAGCTTTTGATCGACCCCAGTCTGAAGACGGCGGGCGTGGCCGGGACGGGCGGCGCATTCCGGGCGACGTCCGCGGCGGCCGCCGGAACGGCCGGGCAGAGGCCGCATGCCAACGTGAATGCCAGGCCACAGGCGGTCCGGCGCACCCCGCGACGCCGGCCGTCATTCATTTCACGATTCATGCGTAGATCATTCGCGACTTGGGTGAAAAGCAAACTCATGTCGCGGTCACGCTCGCCCTATGCCCTCCGCGGGCGGAACAGGCGGATCCGGCCGCACCACCGCCGTCGCAACCGGCACCGCCGTCACAGCCGCAGCCGCAGCCGGCGACGCCGTCGCCACCAGCACCGGCACCGCCGTCGCCGTCGTCGCCTTCACCGGCCCACCCCCGGCGGAATCTCCATCAGATCAGCAGCAAGTCGATATGCCATAGAAAACCGCCCTTTCCTAGCCGTTGACGCGGCTGTAGCACGTAGTTAACATTTGGCCAGCGCAACGCAAGATTTTTGCAAACTATTGTTACTTTCTAGCTGTTCCTCGCAATTTTTGGCAGGACACGCAGTGTCCGTGCGCCCGCTCCGCCCCCACGGAGAGGACCCAGTGATGTCGGCTCCGGCATTGCGTGTCCGATCGCCACCCGACGACTACGGTCGCGGACCCCGTCCGCCCAGGTTCCACGTAGTCCCGACGTTCACCCCCTCGCCGGTCCCGCCGGTCACCCCCTCCAGCGGCCGAGTGCGTCCCGCGGCGGAGGTCACCGCCTCCTCACCGCGCCCGTCGTTCCAGACGAGAGATAGAGGAACGCCATGAGAAACAAGCACGCAACGTCATTACGGCTGGTCGCTGCGGTGGTCGCGACCAGCCTGCTAGCTCTGTTCGGGCCCCTCTCCCCCGCCTCGGCGGCGGCCGACCCGAACCTGGCGGCGGGGAAGGCGGCCTCGGCCGGCAGCTCCAACAACCCCTACACGGCCGCCAACATCACCGACGGCAACCAGGCCACCTACTGGGAGAGCGCCAACAACACCTTCCCGCAGTGGGTCCAGGTGGACCTCGGCGCCTCGGTCAGCGTCAACAAGGTCGTCCTGAAACTGCCGCCGGCGGCGGACTGGGCCACCAGGACCCAGACTCTGAACGTGCAGACGAGCACGCTCGGCCCGCCCTTCACCACCGTCGTCCCGTCCGCGGGCCACACCTTCAACCCGGCCACGGGCAACACGGTGACGATCAGCTTCACCGCCGTCACCACCCGGTACATACGGTTGAACATCACGGCGAACACGGGCTGGCCGGCCGGGCAGCTGTCGGAGTTCGAGGTGTACGGCCCCGCCACCGGCGACCCGCAGGCGCCCACCGCGCCGGCCGATCTGGCCTACACCCAGCCCGCCCCCGGCCAGATCAAGCTGACCTGGAGCGCCTCCACCGACAACGTGGGCGTGACCGGCTACGACGTCTACGCCAACAACGTCCTGCGCGGCAGCGTGGCGGGCAACGTCCTGACCTACACCGACAGCCAGCCCGACACCGCGACGGTCTCCTATCACGTCAAGGCGAAGGACGCCGCGGGCAACCAGTCGGCCGCCGGCAACACCGTCACCCGCAACGGCAGCGGGGGCGGCTCGAACCTGGCCGCCGGCAAGCCGATCACCGCCTCGTCCTCGGTCTTCACCTTCGTGGCCACCAACGCCAACGACAACAATGTGACCACCTACTGGGAGGGCAACGGCGGCAGCTACCCCAACACGCTCACGGTGCAGTTGGGCGCGGACGCCGACGTCAACTCGGTCGTGCTGAAGCTCAACCCCGACAGCGCGTGGGCGACGCGCACGCAGACCATCCAGGTCCTCGGGCGCGGGCAGAGCTCCTCCTCCTTCGCCAACCTGTCCTCGGCGGCGGTCCACACCTTCAACCCCGCCTCCGGCAACACCGTGACGATCCCGGTCGCCGGCAGGGTCGCAGACGTCCAGCTCAAGATCACCACGAACTCCGGCGCGCCCGCCGGGCAGGTCGCCGAGTTCCAGGTCATCGGTACCCCCGCCCCGAACCCGGACCTGACGATCACGGGCATGTCGTCGGCTCCCGCGGCTCCGGTCGAGACCGACTCCGTCACGCTGTCGGCCACGGTCAAGAACACCGGGACGGCGGCCTCCGGCGCGACGGACGTCAACTTCTACCTGGGCACCACCAAGGTCGGCACCGCCTCGGTCGGCGCGCTGGCCGCGGGCGCCTCCAGCACCGTCTCCGCCGGCGCCGGGCCCCGTGACGCGGGCAGCTACCCGCTGAGCGCCAAGGTCGACGAGGGTGGCGACGTCATCGAGCAGAACGAGACGGACAACGCCTTCACCAACCCCTCCCCGGTCGTCGTCAGGCCCGTCGACAGCTCCGACCTGGTCGTCTCCCCCGTCAACTGGACGCCGAGCAACCCGGCGAACGGCGACGTCGTGACCTTCTCCGTCGCGATCAAGAACCAGGGCACCGTGGCCTCCGCGGGCGGCGCCCACGGCATCACGCTGACGGTCACCAACACGGCGACCGGCGCCGTCGTGCGCACGCTGACCGGCTCCCACATCGGCGCGATCGCCGCCGGCGCCACCGCCAACCCCGTCAACCTGGGCACCTGGACGGCCGCCAACGGCAAGTACGGCGTCAAGGTGGTGCTGGCCGACGACGCCAACGAACTGCCGGTGAAGCGGCAGAACAACACCAGCACACACCCGTTCTTCGTCGGGCGGGGCGCGAACATGCCCTACGACATGTACGAGGCCGAGGAGGCCGTCGTCGGCGGCGGGGCGGCTGTCATCGGCCCGAACCGGACCGTGGGCGACCTGGCGGGCGAGGCGTCCGGCCGCAGGGCGGTGACGCTGAACTCGACGGGCAGCTACGTCGAGTTCACCGCCAAGGCGGACACCAACACCCTCGTCACGCGCTTGTCCATCCCGGACGCGCCGGGCGGCGGCGGGATCGACTCGACGCTCAACGTCTACGTCAACGGCACCTTCCTCAAGCCCATCAACCTGACCTCCAAGTACGCCTGGCTGTACGGGAACGAGACGGCTCCCGGCAACTCGCCGGGGGCGGGCGGGCCGCGTCACATCTACGACGAGGCCAACCTCATGCTCGGGACGACCGTCCCGGCCGGCAGCAAGATCAGGCTGCAGAAGGACCCGGCCAACACGACGACGTACGCGATCGACTTCATCAACCTCGAGCAGGTGTCGCCGGTCGCCAACCCCGACCCCGCCAAGTACACGGTGCCGGCGGGCTTCGCCCACCAGGACGTGCAGAACGCGCTCGACAAGGTCCGGATGGACACCACGGGCGCCCTCGTCGGTGTCTACCTGCCGCCTGGCACCTACCAGACGGCGAGCAAGTTCCAGGTGTACGGCAAGGCCGTCAAGGTGATCGGCGCCGGTCCCTGGTACACGCAGTTCCGCGCGCCGTCGACCCAGGACAACACCGACGTCGGATTCCGCGCGGACGGGACGGCGAAGGGGTCCACGTTCGCCGGCTTCGCCTACTTCGGCAACTACACCTCGCGCATCGACGGCCCGGGCAAGGTGTTCGACTTCTCCAACGTCTCCGACGTGGTGATCGACAACATCTGGAACGAGCACATGGTCTGCCTGTACTGGGGCGCGAACACCGACCGGGTGACGATCAAGAACTCCCGGATCCGCAACATGTTCGCCGACGGCATCAACATGACCAACGGCAGCACGGACAACCTCGTCACCAACAACGAGGCCCGGGCCACGGGTGACGACAGCTTCGCGCTGTTCTCGGCCATCGACGCGGGCGGCTCCGACATGAAGGGCAACGTCTACGAGAACCTGACGTCCATCCTGACCTGGCGCGCGGCCGGCGTCGCGGTCTACGGCGGATACGACAACGTCTTCAGGAACATCTACATCGCCGACACGCTGGTCTACTCCGGCATCACGATCAGCTCGCTCGACTTCGGCTACCCGATGAACGGCTTCGGCGCCGACCCGCCGACGAGGTTCGAGAACATCTCGATCGTCCGGGCCGGCGGCCACTTCTGGAACGGGCAGACCTTCCCGGGGATCTGGGTCTTCTCCGCCTCGAAGGTGTTCCAGGGGATCCGCGTGAGCGACGTGGACATCGTGGACCCGACCTACAGCGGCATCATGTTCCAGACGAACTACGTGGGAGGACAGCCGCAGTTCCCGATCAAGGACACCGTCTTCACGAACATCTCGATCTCGGGCGCCCAGAAGAGCGGAGACGCCTACGACGCCAAGTCCGGGTTCGGCATCTGGGCCAACGAGATGCCGGAGACCGGCCAGGGGCCGGCGGTCGGCTCGGTGACCTTCGACAACCTGAGGCTGAGCGACAACGCCACGAACGTGAAGAACACGACGTCGACGTTCACCATCACCACCAACCCGTAGGCCGGCAGGCCGGCGGAGCGGACAGTCGCATGTGAGAAGGGACAGGAGTGCCGCCGGGGCCGCCCCCGGCGGCACTCTCGTCCCGCCCGGCGGCAGAGCCGCCCCGGCCCGGTTCCCCGCCCGGCCCTACTCCGAATTACTCCCGGAACAGGCCAATCTCCTACGATTCTCAGTCATCATGGATCGACGGAGCCGCATACCTGGTAGGACAGGGGGAACACCCGCCCTGTGAACTGCGGGTCTAAGGAGTTCTCGATGTCATCCGAAGGCGCGGCCACGCTCCTCATCTCGTCCGGCTCACACGGAGACGCCACCGTCGTCCGCGCGGTCGGCGAGCTGGACTACGACTACGCGCCGATGTTCCGGCGGGAGCTCGCCCAAGTATGGAGCGGCGACCCCGACGCGACACCGACGCTCGTCCTCGACCTCACCGGACTCACCTTCTGCGACTCCACCGGGCTCGCCGAGCTGCTGTGGATCCTGCGCAGGAGCCAGGAGACCAAGACCGTCCTGTCCCTGGCCGGGGTGAACCGCACCCTGCGCCACATGCTGACCACCACCGGGCTCCTGCCCTATTTCACGATCTTCACCTCCGTGGAGGAGGCCCTGCGGGACCGGTGACGTCGCCACCGAGCTCAGACCGGGGGGATGGCGATGTGCAGGCGGACGGTCGTGCCGCTCTCCGGGGCGGACCGGACCTGGACCAGGTCGCACAGCTGGTGGACGAGCCACATGCCCCGGCCGCTCAGCGGACCGGGGGCCGGGACCATGCGGCCGGCCAGGAGGTCGGTCATCACCCCGTCGTCGTGGAACTCGCAGACGAGCGTGCCCTCCTGCACCCAGGTGCGGAGGGTCCCGTACCCGCCCCCGTGGGCGATGCTGTTGCCGGCCACCTCGGTGACCGCCACGAGAGTCTCCCTCAGCCGCTCCCCCCGCAGGCCGTGCGGCAGGGCGCAGGCGGACACCTTGTCCCGGACGGCCGCGAGGTCTCCCCTGCCGTAGCGGAACTCCTTCGACGGGTCGCAGGCCGGCTCCAGCTCCTCCCAGGCGAAGGGCGCCTGGACGTAGTCCGGGTGCTCCCGGTGGACGCCCTGCTCCAGGGCGAACGGGTGGCACCGGCTGACCGCCCGGATGATCCCGGGGTCGACCGTGTCGGTGTCGTAGGGGCACAGCAGCCACCACGCCGGCGAGCCGGTGAAGGCCAGGTTCAGCAGCCACTCGTGGTAGCGCAGCTCCTCGATCTCCGCGGCGCCGCGCCCGCTCCAGTCGGTCTCGCCGATCCCCCGCACCGGACGCCCCTGCTCCGTCCGCTCGCTGATCCACCGCTGCCAGGCGGGGATGAGCCGGGCGGGGTTGCGGCCCAGTTGGGAGACGTCCAGGAACACCACGCGGGGGTCGGAGCCGACCGACTCGGCGCGCAGGATCTGCTCCCTGCTCTCGGGCACCGACACCAGGACGGCCTCGTCGGCGGCCAGCGCGTCTTCGATGAAGGACAGCGCCCCGTCGAGGAACTGCGCCTCCCCCGAGTAGGAGTAGAGCTCGTGGCGGAGGCCCACCTCCGCACCGGTGACTTGGGTGGTCATGGCGTCAGCTCCACGGGAGCCTCGTAGGTGCTGTAGCCGAGCATCTCCCAGCACGACCGCACTGTCGGGTTCGCGCCCTCGACCGTGATGCTGCTGACGGGGGCACGGGCGGCGGCCTCCACGAGTGCGCGCATCCCCGCGGCGTCCATCAGCTCCAGCTCGTCGAAACGGAGCCGCAGCACCGGAGAGAGCACCGCGGCGGCGGCCAGTGCGGCGCTGAAGGCCGCGGCGCCGTCGGAGTCGACCACCCCGCACACGCTCCAGCGGCCCGGACCCGAGTTGAACATCCGGAACGACGGCCCCGCCCAGCCGCTGCCCAGCTCGCGAGGGTGAACACAGGCCACGTGGTCCAACGTGGCGGCGCCGAAGCGGTCACGGCCGTAGGCGCACACCATGATGGCCGCGCTGTCGGCCACGAACTCGTCGAGGCGCAGCTCGTGGTCGATCAGCATGTCCAGGCCCGCGTCCGGCGGCACGAGCTCGTCCATCACGGCGAGCACGCGGAGCGCGCGGTAGCCCTGGCGCCCCGCCCTGACCGCCTCGCGCCGCACCAGGCCCAGCATCGCACTCATGTCCGGCACCGGATCCACGCCACGGACCAGCCGCGGGTCGACCACCATCGCGTCCCGCAGGATGCCGGCCGACGGAGCGGGGTCCAGCGACGACCCGACGATGACCACCTTGTCACCGAAGAGCTCGCCGTCGGCCAGGAACGTCGAGGTGGCGGCCGTGTATCCCTGGGCCGGATCGACGACCCAGCACACGTGCTCGCCGACATCCACCGGATCAAGTGTCGGCATGGCCCCTGACTTGCGCACCGCGAACTCACCTCGCCTTCGCTGTGACACCCGGCGCCAGTTTATTCCGTCCGTACGGCACCGCAGGTCGTGCGCCGGCCGGCGGGAGTCCCGAGGGGACCGCCGGGCGGCCCCGGGGGCCCCGGGGGGCGCCGTCACGGGGTCAGAGGGACTCCAGCGGGATGACGTCCTCGTCGTAGGCGGCCAGGAGGGCGGCCGCGACCTCCGTCACGTCCAGCTCCACGACGACCTCGGCGCCGGAGGCGACGCCGCGGTCCGACACCGCGAGGCCGATCAGCGCCAGGGACGCCGCGCGGTCCCG
Organism: Streptosporangium sp. NPDC048886; assembly: GCF_055586905.1. Lineage (NCBI taxonomy): Bacteria > Bacillati > Actinomycetota > Actinomycetes > Streptosporangiales > Streptosporangiaceae > Streptosporangium > Streptosporangium sp. NPDC048886. The sequence goes on along the minus strand of NZ_JBVJHH010000065.1, from coordinate 21,802 downwards.
GACCCGGGCCTGCTCGACGGTCTCCTCGCCCACCTCCGCCTCCTCGTCGCGGTCCCACGCGGCGACCGCGGCCCGCGCCAGGTCGCCGGACAGCCGTACGGTGAGGCGTGCGATCTGGGGGTCGAGGAAGCGTCCGATCTCGGCGAGCACCGCCGAGTCCTGGCGGTACCTGGTGTATTCCTGACTCTCATCCACGGCACGAGCCTACGCAGCGCCGCCGTCCGAGACTTCCGAACCGTCCATGTGCCGTGGCCGATCCGGGCGGGCCGCGCCCGTCCGCGCCGCCCGCTCGCCGCCCCGCCCCATCAGCCGCAGACCTCGCGGTGGGCCCGTCAGCCGCAGGTCTCGCGGTAGGGGACGCCGGGGATGAGCCGCTCCCACTCCGCCGCCCGCAGGCCCGTGCCGGTCCGGGCGCAGACCGACTCGGCGACCAGGGAGGGGTCCACCGGCAGGCGGCTGACCGAGCCGTCGCGGGCCACCGCGTTGAGGACGCGGCCGTCCGGGCTGAAGGCCAGGTCGAGGGCGGCCGCACCGGCCGGAAGGGAGCCGATCTCCCGCTGGGCGGCCAGGTCCCACAGGCGCACCCCGTCTCCGTCTCCCGCCGTGACGAGCACCCGGCCGTCGGGGGAGAAGCGCAGGAGCTGCTGGGACCCCCTGACGCCCAGGACGCCCAGCCGCGCACCGCGCTCGACGTCCCACAGCAGCACGCGCTGGTCGGCGAGCCCGAGGGCCAGGACTCGGCCGTCCGGGCTGAAGGCGGCGGCCTGGACGTCCGGGCCGCCGACCCCGGCGGGACCGCGGAGCGTCCGCCCGCCGGGGAGCGCGACCAGGTCGGCCCCCACCGAGAGCACCCCTCCCCCGGAGCCGCGGAAGGCCAGGCTCTGGACGGACGGCACGTCCACCGTCGCGGTGATCCGGCGCGCACGCACGTCCCAGATCCGCACCCTCCCCTCGCCCGCGCCGTCCGCGTCGGTCACACCCGCCGCGAGCGTGCGGCCGTCTCCGCCGAACGCCAGGGCGGTGACCGCCCCGGCCCCGGCCGCGGCCCCGGTGTTCAGGGTGGCCAGGCTCTTGCGGGTGGCGACCTCCCACAGGGTCACCGCCGAGCCGTCCCGGCGGGGGACGGCGAGCGTCCTGCCGTCCGGGCTGAACGCCCCGGCCGAACCCGCGTCGACGCTCAGCGGGCCGCCGATCGGGGCCAGCCGGGTGGGGTCCCAGAGTCGGACCACGCCCAGGTTGGCGTAGGCGAGCACCCGGCCTCCGGGGGCGAACACCGCGCTCTCCCAGCCGCTGCGCTCCTGCGGCACGTTCAGGGTGTCGGTGTGGGTGACGGCGCTGACGTCGATCGAGACGACCGAGCCGTATCCGGTCGGATACCGCAGCGTCCGGCTGTCGGCGGTGAACCGCGCGTTCCCGGCGGCCGCCAGGGGAAACCGCGCGGATATGGTGCGGTCGGCCACCTTCCAGAGGAAGAGTGCCTCCTCCGCCTGCTCCGCGAGGAAGCGGCCGTCCGGGCTGAAGGTGAGCGCGCCGCCGCCGGTGCTCGCGAAGTCCTCCCCCCGCCGGCTCCCGTCGGCGGGGTCGAGCAACGTGATCGAGGTGTCGCCGCCGACCGCGAGGGTCGAGCCGTCCGGGCTGAAGGCGAGTTGCGGCGCCCCCCGCTCCCCCCGGGAGCTGACGGGACCGCCGGCCTTCCGGACGAACACCCGCCTCCCCCTGGTCAGGTCCCAGACCTCGACGCTGCCCTGACGCCCGGCCACGGCCGCCCACCGGCCGTCGGGCGAGACGGTCCCCTCCGGTTCGAACCCGGTCGCCGAGACCAGCGGCCCGCCCCCGTCCAGCGGACGCATCACCAGCGTGCCGGGGCCGACGGCCGAGATCAGCCGCCGCTCCGGCTCCAGCTCCGCCCGCGCCCCCTCGGGGATCGCCGGGCCGAAGGCCCGGCCCGTGGCGCTGTCCCAGAGCCGCCCGCCGACCTGGACGGTCGAGCCGTCGGGGCTCGCCGCGGTCACGACGGCGAGCTTCCCCACCCCCTTGAACGTCCGGACCGGCCGGTGGGTGGCCACGTCGTACATGCGGACCTCGCCGCCGTGGGCCCGCACGAGCGTCCGCGCGTCGGGCGTGAGGACGTAGGAGGCCCTGGAGGTGGCGTCGGGGTCGGTGAACACGTCGACCTTCACCTGGGCCAGCGCGGCCTGCAGCGCGGAACGCGCCTCCGGCACCTGGGCGATCCGCCAGGCGGCCACGCTGAGCCGCATGGCCGTACGGGGGTCGGAGTCGCGCAGGTCGTCGGCGCGCGCGGCGGCGGCCCGGGCCGCCGACTCGTCCCGCTGCCGCTGCAGATCCTCGGTCTGAGCGGCGAGAGTCTGGCGCTGCCGCAGGGCGATCGCGGTCACGCCCAGCGAGAAGGCGAGCAGCACGGCCATCCCCGCGGTGACCAGCCGCCGCCTGTTCCGGCGCCGCCGCTCCACGGCCGAGGCGGCGTCGAGGAACCGCCGCTCCCTGAGGTTGACCCCCAGATAGCGCCGCTCGGTCGCGGCCCACTGCAGCGTCTCCCGGAGCGCCTCCCCCTGGTAGAGATCTCCCGGGGACCGTCCGCGCTCCTCCCAGACCCGGGCCGCCTCGGCCAGCCGCCGGTGCACCGGCAGCCCGTCGCGCTCGGCCGCCAGCCACTCCCGCAGCCGGGGCCAGGCCCACGGCAGGGCGGCCCCGGCCGGAACGGCCGTGGTGCCCTCCCTGATCAGCAGCCCCGCTCCGGCGAAACGGGCGATCACCGGCTCGTCCTCCGGCCCGCACTCGACGCGCTGGATCGAACCGTCACCGATCATGCGGAGCAGCACCCCGGGCGCGTCGGCCTGCTGCTGGGGCGTCAGCGCGCTGAACGCCTCCTCGGCGATCACACCGAGCGCGGGAAGCCCGGATCCGGGCGGCAGGACCTCCCGTGCGGCCCGCACCCCCGCCCTGAGGTCCTCGGCCTCCCGCTCCTCGGCCGCCGGAGCCGGCGAGGTCTCGGACGGGGGCCCGCCGGCCGTCCCCGCTCCGGGCACGGCCGGGCCGGCCGTACCGGCCGTCCGGTCCTCGCCGCCCAGCAGGCCCATCAGCAGCGCGTGCGCGGTCGGGCGGTCGGCCGCCGCCTTGGCCAGCGCGGCGGCCATCAGCGAGCGCAGCGGCTCGGGGATGTCGCCGAGGTCGGGGTCGACGGTGAGCACCCGGTGCATCACGCCGCCCAGGCTCTCGGCCTGGAACGGGTCCTTGCCGGTGGCCGCGTACAGCAGCACCCCGCCCCAGGCGAACACGTCCGCCGGGGGGCCCGCCCGCTGCCCGACGAACACCTCGGGCGCCATGTACGTCGGCGTCCCCGCGACGACGCCCGTCGTGGTCAGCGACATCTCGTCGGTCCTGGCCACGCCGAAATCGATCACTCGGGGCCCGTCCGGGCCGAGCAGCACGTTCTCCGGCTTGAGGTCGCGGTGGACCACCCCCGCGCGGTGGATCGCGGTCAGCGCGGTGGCCAGCGCGGTGGCCAGCCGGTGCAGGGCGTCGCCGGCGTAGGGGCCGGCCTCGCGGACCGCCGCCCGCAGGTCGGGCCCGGCGACGAACTCGCTGACGATGTACGGCCTGGCCGCGTCGGAGTCCACCGCGAGGATCCGGGCGGTGCAGAACGACGCCACCCGGCGGGCCGCCTCCGCCTCCTTCGCGAACCTCACCCGCAGCCCCGAGTCGGCCGCCACGTCCCCGTGCAGCACCTTGATCGCGACCCGGCCGCCCTCGGCGTCATATGCCTCGTAGACGATCCCCTGGCCACCCGCGCCCAGCCGGCCGGCCGGGCGGTATCCGCCCAGCCGCAGAGGGTCACCAGGTGCGAGCGGCGTCAATCCCATGCTGTGCGAACCCCCGTGCCCGACAACGTCATCCATTAGACGCCGGGGAGCTCGGAGAAGTTGTGGAAGATGTGCCGAATGGCGCGCGCATGACTGACAAGTGCGTCAAAATCTTCTTACCGCGCAAGTCCGCCAGCCCCCGAGAGTGGGTCCCGATGCGGAAGATGTTGCCGCGCATGACCGCGGAATCGCTGCCCGAGAGGCTCGACGACCTGCCCGTGGAACCGAAGGACTTCCTCCAGCTCGTGGCCGTGGACTTCAGCGGGACCTACCACGTCTATCTCGCGGCCAAGGACGAACGGCTCAAGATGACCAGGCTCTCCATGAGCCTGCTCGCCGCCCCGTTCGCCGCCGCCATCGCGCTGGCGAGCGCGAAGGTGGTCAATCCGGGGGCGCTGACCTCCTGGGGCGGCGTGCCGTGGTATCTGTTCGCGACGATCGCCGCGTTCGGACTGCTCAACATCCTGCCGTTCCTGCGGCTGATCGAGGCGGTGAACGCGCACATGCGGACCGCGCGGGCGCTCAACAACTTCCGCCTGCTCTACGTGGTCCAGCTCAAGGACCACTTCTCGGCCCTCGGCTGGACCCCCAACCTGCCGGTGGACCCCCGCTACCCCGAGACGTACGCGCCGCTCGCCTGGCCGGGGATCAACGTGATGATGCTGGCCCTGGTCAACAGCTCCTACATCGCCGTCGGCGTGCTCGGCCTGGTCAGGACCGAACCCAACGCGGCCCTGCTCCTGGTGGTCATCGGACTGCTCTCCCTGCTGCACTATTTCGTCTACTACGTCCGCGCCAACGTCTCCCGGCAGCGCAGACTCCCACACAACCCCTTCCATTTCCCCAACGTGGAGACCTGAATGCCCGACCTCCTCAGATTCGCGTCTTGTGGGGAGACGTGGATCTGGCTGATGCGACACGTGCAGGACAGCGGCAGGCCCGCCGAGGACGACCGGGGTCCGATCATCGAAGCCCAGGCGGTGCTGTTCGAGATCGCCAGGCTCGGCTGGGACGATCCGATCCTGGAGTCCTACGGCGACTCGGGGAAGATCCCGCTGTACGCCGGCAAGTTCAGCGAGTGCGCGGTCCTGCCGCCCTTCAAATACAGCTACGGCGGCCGGCTCCGCCAGCTCCTCGGCGTCGACCAGCTCCGCTGGGTCGCCGACGTGCTGCGCGCCAAGCCGTACACCAAGAGTGGCTGGATCTCCCTCACCGTCCCGGGTGAGTCTCCCGACGCGGTGCCCTGCCTGACCAGCCTGGCCTTCCGGCTCCGTGACGGGCGGCTGGTGATGACCGCCGCGTTCCGGTCGCAGAACGTGTTCACCTCCTATCTGAACTATGTGCCGCTGCGTAGTATTCAGAACGAGGTCGCCGGCGATCTCGGGGTGGACTGTGGGTCAATGAGGGTCTTCGTCGACGTTCCGCACATCTACGCCGCGGACGCGGCGACGGTCGGGGAGATCCTCCGGCTGTCGGAGCGCGATGGGCTCGGCGAGGGAGAGTCGACACCAGGTGCTGCTGGTCGACTTGGACGGGACTGTGGTCGACTACGCCCAAACGGAGCGCGGCGCGCTTCATGAGGTGCACCACCGCTTCTTCCAGATGGGCCGCGCCGAGTTCCTGGCGCGCTTCCACGCCGCCAACGAGCCGCTCTGGGCGGCCTACCGCGAACACCGGATCACCCTGGCCGAGCTGCGGCTGGAACGCTGGGCCAGGATGGACGCCCTCCCCTCGGTCGCGGCCGCGTTCGAAGACGCGCTCGGCCGGAACGTGACCCTGTTCCCGGAGGCCAGAGCCGCTCTGCGGCGGCTGTCCCGGCGGTTCAGGCTGGCCCTGGTGACCGACGGCATCGCCCACGTCCAGCGGGCCAAGCTCCGCCGCACCCGGATCGGCGGGTTCTTCGAGCACGTGGTGATCGCCCCCGAGGTCGGTCTGCGCAAGCCCGACGGAGAGCTGCTCCACCACACCCTGGACCTGCTGGAGGCCAAGGCCGGTGACGCGCTCATGGTCGGCGACTCGCCGGCGAGCGACGGCGGCTGCGCGCAGGCCGCCGGGGTGGACTTCTGCTGGGTGAACCGCACGCAGGCGCCGCCCACCCCCGGCATCCCGGTCCACCGGACCGTCACCTGCCTCGGCACCGTCTAACGCCTTCCACCGATCCGGTACGCGGGAAGGAGGACCGGCCTACGGGGAGAACAGCGCTTCGGCGCCCACCGGGACGTATCCGGCGGCCAGGAAGGTCCGGACGCTGGCCGCGTTGCCGGGGGCGATCTGGGCCCACAGCGGGTGCGGGGTGAGCTGACGGGCCGCGCAGGCCAGGGCCCTTCCCAGGCCCCGGCCCCGGTGCTCCGGATCGATCTCGACCGCGACCTCCCAGCGGCCCGCCACGCCGCGCCCGACGACGAGGAGGCCGCCCGGGCAGGTCCACGTCCGGACGTCGTCACGGTAGCGGCGGGCGCGTCCGGCTCTCGGGTGGCCGGTCGCGGACACCTCGGTCAGCGCGATCGGCGGCCGGCCGGGAAGCGGCCCGGCGAGGGCGAGCATGTCGATGTTGTCGAGCCGGCGGCCCAGCCGTCCCTCCAGGGCGCCGAGGAAGCGGGGGCCGAGCGGCGCGGACAGGTCTCCGTCGGGGAGGCGCCGGTGGATCCACGACGCTTCGACGTCGGCGAATATCACGTTGTGCGCGGTGAAGGCGATGACACCCGCGTCACGCGGCGACGGCTGGGGCAGGATCGTCGGCCCCGCGTCCGGCGCGGGGAAACGTCCCCTCGACGCCTCGGCGAGCAGGTCCGCCAGCGTGTCCGCTCCGCCCGTCTCCATCACAGGTGATCTTACCTCCGGGACGTCAGCGGATGAAGGGCGCCAGCAGGCCGGGCACCGCCTCCTCGGCGAAGGCCAGTCCCTGCGTGACGGAGACGTCTCTGACCTTGTAGGAGCCCTTGCCCGCGGCTGTGGTCGCGGCCAGGGTGAGCAGGCCCGACCTCCGCTGGAAGGGCGAGCGGCCGACGGTCCAGCCGATGATCGCCTCACGGCGGAGCGCCACCGTCCTGCGCCGGGCCGTGCCGTACCGGGTGACGAGGTAGGGGCCGTGGAGTCCGTGCCCCAGGTTGCGGTAGGCGTCGCGGGCCAGGAGCAGCCCGACGGGGAGCAGCGCCGGACCGACCGGCCAGAGCAGGGCGGGGACCCAGCTCAGCCACGCGGCGAGCCCCGCGAGCAGCAGCGCGAGGACGAGCGGCGGCCAGAGGGCGTGGACGGCCCTGCGGCGCAGCGCCACCCGGGGGTGGGGGCGCAGCGGCGCGAGGGTCGGCGAGACGTCCTCGCCCAGTACGGCGGCGGCGGCGCGGTGGGCCTCGGCGCGCGGGGCCGGCGGCAGCAGGGCCGTCGAGTCGTCCTCGCCGAGCCCGGTGGCCACAGCGTTCAGCCTGGCCCCCCGGCCCCAGCGCAGCGGCAGCGGCTCGGCCACCTCGACGCCGCGCAGCCGCCGCTCCTCCAGCGACATGGACCGGGTGGTCAGCAGGCCCCGCCGGACGAGGAGGGCGCGGCCGGGCCCGCGGGTCAGGCGGAAGTCCCACCAGGACTCCACGTAGAGCAGCAGGGTCCCCGTCAGCCCGATCGCCAGGACGACGCCGGTGGCCACGGCGAGGACCACGGCCGGGTGGGTCGCGGTGACGGCGGCCCACAGCTCGCCGAGGAAGCCGACCTCCGTGGGGCTGATCCCGAACATGTCCAGCACGCGGAAGAACAGGCCGAAGGGGGCCAGGCCGATGGCCGGCGACCAACTGCTCAGCAGCGCGTAGCGGATCCAGGCCGGGCGCAGCTCGGCGATGACGGAGTCGGAGCGGGCCGTACGGCCCAGCAGGCTCCGCCGCAGGAGCAGGGCGTCGGCCCGGGAGATCCCGTCGAGGGAGAGCCCCTTGTCCGCGTCGTTCTGGCCGGTGCCGATCTTGACGTCGGCCAGGCCGAAGATCCGGTACATCGGACCGGCCGTCACCTCGACGCTGCGCACCCGGTCACGCGGGACCGACCGCCGCCTGCGGAAGACCAGGCCGGAGCGGAGCTCGACGCGTTCGCCGGTGACCCGGTAGCGGGTGGTGGCGTAGCGGATCAGGCCGATCGAGGTGATCACGGCGGCCGCCGCGAGGATCGAGCCGAGGGTGATGACGGTCTGCAGGTTCAACCGGTCGCCGGCGACCAGGGCGGTGGCCGCGACAGGCGCCAGCGGGCCGATCACCCAGCTCAGGCTCAGCCACGGCATCCGCGGGTCGAGCCGCGTCCACTCCAGGCCGGCCGCCCCGCCGCCCACCCGGCCCGCCCCGTCATACCGGCGGTCGTCGGCCGTGTCCCGATCGCGGTTCACGTGGCGTCACCGGGGGTGTCCTGGGTCCGGGCGGTGAGCCGCTCGACGAGGTCGGCCGCGAGGGCGCGGTCCAGGCCGTTGATCTTTATCGCGCCCGCCGCCGAGGCCGTGGTGACGGTCACGCCCGCCAGGCCGAAGATCTGCTGGAGCGGGCCCCGGACCGTGTCGACGGTCTGGATCCGCGACATCGGCGCGACCCGCCACTTCTGCCAGATCCAGCCGGAGGCCGCGTAGACCGCGTCGTCGGTGGTCTCCCAGCGGTGCACCCGGAACCGCCACCGTGGCATCACCGCCACGTAGACGGCCCCCGGGACCGCGATGACGAGCGCCGGGAGCAGCAGCCAGAACCGGGCCGGCGGGATCAGGAGAGCGAGCAGGACCAGCACCAGGACCGGCGGGGCCACGAGCACGACCGCCTGGCCCGTCCACCATCGGACCGCCCGGCTGTCCACCGGATTCCGGGGCGGCCGGAGCCGGAGCCCTCCATCGGCCCCACCCTCCTGACCGCTCGTCTCATTTTTTGACCGCATGGCCAAAATTTAACACATGCGGACAGACACGCAACCCCATGCCCACGGAGCCGAGGGACACAAGATTGTCGGCGGGCTTCTTTACTGTCCCGATCATGCTGAACGCCTGGAACGAGGTCCGCGCGGCGATCGACGCCGAGGACGCGGCCGCCGTCGCGACGCTGGTGGCCGGATTCGACGACGTCCAGCGCCGCGAGGTGGCGCGCGAGCTGCCCGGCCACCTGCTGGTCGCGCGCCAGGCCCGCCGCCTGGCGGGAGGATCTCGCGGTGCGGCTGGCGCTGCGGCTGCGCGGCCTGCGGCCCGAGGCCGACCGGAGGGTGAGACTGGCCCTGGAGCTGCTGCGCGGCACCGGCGCCGAACCGCCCGAGCACGACCCGTTCACGCTCGCCTGGATCGCGGCCACCCGCACCGAGGACCTGGCCGGTGACCCGCTGCTGGAGGCGATGGCGCCCAGGCTGTTCGAGGCCGAGGCCGAGGGCGTGGGCAGGTTCCTGCGCGGCGACCGGGGCTGGCCCGCCGCCCTGAGCGCGCTGGCCGGCAGCGGCCGGATCAGGCGCGAGGCGGCGGAGGAGCCGGCACCCGTGCGTCCCGTCCTCCCGCCGCTGCCGCGCGGGCGGCGCGCCTGACCGGGGAGGCGGAACGCAAGGTCGCCCGGTGGCTCACCGACCGGCCCGCCGAGCCGCAGGCGGTGCTGCGCTGGGGGACCCGCCAGGACGACACCCGCATCACCTCCGAGTTCGTGTCAGGCCCGGAATACCAGGAGGTGCTGGGCGACCTGCTCAAGCGGGGAGGACGGCCCCGCCGACGCCGTCGCCGTGCTCAGGACGGCGGCCGAGCGGGGCGCGCACCGGGAGGTCTGGCAGGTGATGACGGGCCTGCTCCCCGCCTACCTGCCGGGCCCCTCGGCCGGTCCTCGACCGGAGAGCGCGGACGCGGTAGCGCGCTCTCCGGCGGAGGACCGGCCAAGGACCGGCGGAGGACCGGCGGAGGATCAGCCGGGCAGGCGCCTGATCCGCTCGGAGGCCGGGTCGTAGAGGGGCTCGGCGGTGACGGTGGCGCCGGTCCAGAGGCCGGTGACGCCGACCTCGACCCGGTCGCCGGGGGCGGTCCCGGCGGGCAGGTAGGCGTAGGCGATCGAGCGCTCCACCCGGTGGCCGTACCCGCCGCTGGTCACCCGGGAGGCCGGCGCGCCGCCGATGCGGACCGGCTCGCCGCCGAGGCAGACCTGGCGGGGGTCGTCCAGGACGAGGCAGCGCAGGCGCGGGCCGGGAGCCTCCGTCCCCTGACGGCCGTCCGGCGCTCCGGCGGGCGCGTCCGGAGCGGGCCCGTCCGCGCCGCCGCGCCGGCCGGGCCGGCCCCGCCGGGCCACCGTCTCAAGCGCGGACCGGCCGAGGAAGTCCTTGTCCTTGGCCACCGCGAAACCCAGGCCCGCCTCGACGGGGGTGGTCTCCGGAGTGATGTCCAGGCCCCAGACCCGGTAGCCCTTCTCCAGGCGCATCGAGTCGATCGCCCGGTAGCCGGCCGGGCGCATGCCGTACGGCGTGCCCGCCTCCATGAGCGTGTCCCACAGGGTCAGCCCGTACTCCGACGGGCAGTACAGCTCCCAGCCGAACTCGCCCACGAACGTCACCCGCTGGGCCAGCACCGGGACGTTCCCCACGCTGATCTCCCTGGCCTGCATGTACCCGAAGGTCAGGTCGTCGTCGCAGACCGTGCCGAGGATGTCGAGCGCGCGCGGGCCCCACAGGCAGTAGCAGGCATGGGCCGAGGTGACGTCCCGGACGTCGAGGCCGTGGCCGCGGAGCCAGGCCGCGTCGTGGACGCCGAAGGCCGTGCCGGTGACCAGGCGGAAGCGGTCCTCGGCCAGACGGGTGACGGTCAGGTCGGCCTCGATGCCGCCGCGCTCGTTCAGCAGCTGGGTGTAGACGATCGAGCCGGGGGGCCGGTCGAGCTGCCCGGCGCACGCCCGCTGCAGCCTCATCAGAGCCTGGTGCCCTGAGACTTCGAGCTTCGCGAACGAGGTCTGGTCGAACAGTCCCGCCGCGTCCCGCGTGGCCAGGCACTCCCGCCGGATCGCCGGGGACCAGATCCGGCCCGCCCAGCCGGCCGGGCGGACCTCCGGCGACCGCCGCGTTCCCCGCCCGTCTCCCTCCTCCCGCGCCGGGGCGCCGGCGTTGGAGACTTCCTCCCGCGCCGGGTCGTCGGCGTTGGAGTCGAACCAGTTGACCCGCTCCCAGCCCGACTTCTCGCCGAACGCCGCCCCCAGCTCCGCGTGCCGCACCCACGCCGGGGAGCGGCGCAGCGGCCGGGCGGCGGTGCGCTCCTCGCCCGGATAGACGACGTCGTAGTACTTCGAGTAGGAGTCGAGCGCCCTGGCCCGGGCCCACGAGGCGGACCGGGCGTGGCCGCCGAACCGGCGCAGATCCATGCCGAACACGTCGTACTCCGGCGAGCCGTCCACGATCCACTCGGCCATGACCTTGCCCACGCCGCCCGCGGCGGCCAGGCCGTGGACGCAGAACCCGGCCGCCGTCCACAGGCCGCGGACCGCCGTCTCGCCGAGCAGGAACTCCCCGTCGGGGGTGAACGCCTCGGGACCGTGGACGACCTTCGTGATCTCGGTACGGCCCAGCGCGGGGACCCGCCGCACCGCCGACTCCCACGATTCCTGAAATTTCGGCATATCGGGCGCGAACAGTGTCCGGGGCTCCTCCAGCGGGTGCCCGGTCTCCCAGATCTCCGGAGTCCGGATATATCCCCCGACGAGTATGCCGCCGCCCTCCTCACGGAAGTAGACGATGTTGTCCGGGTCCCGGACCGTGGGCATAGACGAGGGGACGTCGAAAGGTTCGGTGACGACATACTGGTGTTTGATCGGCACGATCGGGATGTCCACCCCGGCCAGCCGCCCGACCCGGCCGCTGGCCGCGCCCGCCGCGATGACCACGGTGTCGGCCCGGACCGACCACTCCTCGGAGCCGAGCGCGAGGCGGACCCCGCCGACCGCGCCGCCGGCCACCTCCAGCCCCGTCACGCGGGTGCCGGTGAAGATCCGCACGCCCAGCTTCTCCGCCCCGGCCGCCAGCGCCCTGGCCAGCAGCGCCGGATCGAGCCAGCCGTCCCCGGGCAGCCAGAGCGCGGCCCGCACGTCGCGCACGTCGAGCAGCGGCAGCATCTCCCCCGCCTCGGCGCCGGACAGGACGGACAGCCCCAGGCCGTAGGTCTCCCCGGCCCCGGCCAGCCGCAGCGACTCCTCCACCCGCTCGGGTGTGGTCGCCAGGCGGAGCCCGCCCACCCCGCGCCAGCCGGGGTCCATCCCGGTCAGCTCGGCCAGTTCGGGGTAGAGGCCGGCCGAATACATGATCATCTTGGTCTGGGTGACGGTCGAGCGGAGCTGGCCCACGAATCCGGCCGAGTGCCAGGTGGTCCCCTCGGTCAGCTCGTGCCGCTCCACCAGGATCACCTCGCTCCAGCCGAGCCTCGCCAGGTGGTAGGCCACGCTGCACCCGGCCACCCCGCCGCCGATCACGACGGCCCGCGCAGAGTTGGGAAGTTCCAAGGTCGGCAACTCCTCTGTAACAACTCGTCCGGATAATCGGATCAATGGTCTGAAGGTAGGCCAAAGGAGTGCGGCATGCCAGATGCTCTCGCAGCCGTCCGGGAGTGGGCCGGACAGCCCGTCACCGAGACGCCGATCAATGGTGGGCTCAGCCACCGGATCGCCCGGTTGGACGCGGCCGACGGGCAGCGCTGGCTGCTGCGGGTGCTCGATCCGCGCGTCTCGGAGGCGGGCCTCGGCATCCCCCTCGACCAGGAGATCGCCAACACGCTCCGTGCGGCCGAGGCCGGGGTCGGCCCGCGGGTCCTGCACCGGATGCCCGGCGCGCTGCTGCTGGAGTATCTCGACGGCGCCACCCTCGACGCGCACGGCGTGCGGACGCTCCCCGGACCGATCGCGGCGGCCTGCCGCCGCCTGCACGCCGGACCCCGGTTCGTCAACGACTTCTCCATCTTCCGCAAGCTTGAGGAGTTCCTCGCCCTCTGCCATACCCACACGCTGCCGACACCCGACGGCTACGAGGACCGGCGGCGGACGGCGGCGGAGATCGAGCGGGCGCTGGCCGCCCACCCGCTGCCGGCGGTGCCCTGCCACAACGACCTGCTGCCGGGCAACCTCATCCACTGCGGCACGGAGATCAAGATCGTGGACTACCAGCTCTCCGGGAACAACGACCCGGCCTTCGAGCTGGGCGACATCGCCGCCGAAGCCGACTACGACCCCGACCTGGCCGGCCGGCTGACCCGCGCCTACTTCGGCGAGGCCGACCCGCGACTGATCGCGCGGGTCAGGCTCAACCTGATCATGTCCAACCTGACCTGGTCCCTCTGGTTCGCCGTGCACCACGGGCTGCTGCGGGAACAGGCGGCGGCCGCCGACTTCGACTACGACGCGGAGGCGGCCGACAAGTTCGCGCGGGCCGTACGGGACCTGGACGATCCGGGGTTCGGACGGCTCGTCGACGACGTCCGGGGCCGGCGCGCGCCGGCCCCCCGGACCCCCGCCCCCGGATGACCCCCCTCATCCAGGAGTAAACCCCCCATGTAAGACGCAAGGAGGCTTGCATGACCAAGCCAGTAGTGCCACCTGTGGACACGGACGCGCAGCGGCTCGCCGAGCTCGGTTACAAGCAGGAGCTCTCCCGCACCTGGAGCGGCTTCTCCAACTTCGCCATCTCCTTCTCGATCATCTCCATCCTGGCCGGGTGTTTCACCACCTTCGGCCAGGCGTGGAACAACGGCGGGCCGATCGCCATCTCCTGGGGCTGGCCGCTGATCTCGATCTTCATTCTGATCATCGGCCTGTGCATGTCGGAGCTGGTGTCGGCCTACCCGACCGCCGGCGGCATCTACTGGTGGGCCGCCAAGCTGGGCAGGCCGGTCCACGGCTGGTTCACCGGGTGGTTCAACCTCATCGGGCTGATCGCGGTGACCGCCTCGGTGGACTACGGCTGCGCGACGTTCATGAACATCACGATCAACCGGTTCGCCGAGGGCTTCGAGATCTCCCTCGGCAACACCTTCATCCTCTTCACGGTCATCCTGGTGCTGCACGCGCTGATCAACATCTTCAGCCACCGGCTCATCTCCGTGCTGCAGAACGTCTCGGTGTGGTGGCACGTGTTCGGGGCGGCCGTGGTGGTGGCCATCCTGATCTTCGGCCCGGACCGGCACCAGTCGCTGTCGTTCGTCTTCACCGAGCGCTTCAACAACTCGGGCTTCCCCGACACGTCGTTCTGGTTCTACGTGCTGCCGCTCGGCTTCCTGCTGACCCAGTACACGATCACCGGCTTCGACGCCTGCGCGCACGTCTCGGAGGAGACCCAGGGCGCCTCGAAGGCGGCGGCCCGCGGGCTCTGGCAGTCGATCTTCTACTCCGCGATCGGCGGCTGGGTCCTGCTGCTGGCGTTCCTGTTCGCGGCCACCGACGTGGACGCGGTCAACAAGGAGTTCGGCTTCGTGGGGGCCGTCTTCACCTCGTCGCTCACCCCGATCATGGCCACGGTGATCTTCGGCATCTCCACGATCGGGCAGTTCTTCTGCGGGATGAGCTGCGTGACCTCGATGTCCCGGATGACCTACGCGTTCTCGCGGGACGGCGGCATCCCCGGCTGGCGGCTCTGGTCGAAGGTGAACAAGGACCGGACCCCGGTCAACGCGATCGTCTTCGGCTGCGTCGCGGCGCTCGTGCTGACCCTCCCGGCCCTCTACAAGGCCCCGACCGGCACCCCCCTGGCGTTCTACGCGGTGGTCTCGGTCGCGGTCGTCGGCCTCTACATCGCCTTCGCCATCCCGATCTGGCTCCGGCTGAGGATGGGCGACCGCTTCGAGCCCGGCCCGTGGACGCTGGGCGCGAAGTACAAGGTCATGTGCTGGATCGCCGTCATCGAGATCGTCGTGGTCTCGATCTACTTCGTCATGCCGCTGGCCCCGGCGGGGGTGCCGTTCAACAAGGACGACCCCGCCACGCCGGGAGACGAGACGTTCACCTGGACCGCGGTCAACTACGCGCCGATCGTGGTCGGGCTGATGGTCCTCGCCGTGGGTCTGTGGTGGGCGCTGTCGGCCCGGCACTGGTTCACCGGGCCGCGCCGCACGGTCGAGGTCGAGGAGGAGCAGCCGATCGCCTGATCAGGCCGCGGTCCCCCCGGTCAGACCGCCTCGAACGCCTCCGCCACCGCGGCCCGGACCCGGTCCATGTCCGCGGCGGCCGGGGCCTCCCGGCTCAGCGAGGTCATGTCGACCTCCGGCATGCCGCAGGGCACCGCCCAGTCCCACGGGGCCAGGTCGCCGTCGACGTTGAGGGCGAACCCGTGGCTGGTCACGCCGCGGCTCTGCCGCATGCCGATCGAGACGATCTTCCGGCCCGTCTCCGCCGTCCACACGCCCGTCAGCAGCTCCGAACCCGGCGGGGTGTCCCGGCGTTCGGCCGGGACGTCCAGCGCGCCGAGGGCACGGACGAGCCGGAGCTCGACCTCGCGGACGTAGTCGACGATCCCCTCCCCCTCCCCGAGCTTGACGACGAGATAGCCGACGAGCTGGCCGGGGCCGTGGTAGGTGAGCTGCCCGCCGCGGCCCGTGCTCACGACCGGGATGCCGTGGGACGGGTCGGGCAGGTGCTGCTCCAGCGTGCGCCTGCCGACGGTGTAGACCTGCGGGTGGCTGAGGAGCCAGAGCGTGTCGGGGCGCTCGTCGCGCTGCCGTTGACCGACCAGGTCGGTCATCTGCTCCATGGCCTTCTCGTAGTCGACCAGGTCGTCCTGGATCAGGGACAGGGGGCGTTGCCTCATGTCCTCAGCTTATTTTCCGTAGTGGACCGCGGGAGCCTTGGGGACGAGGATCCACATGAGCACGTAGACGACCCACAGCGGCCCCGGGATGAGGGACAGCAGCAGCCACAGCACCCGGACGACCGTGGGCGACCAGCCGAGGCTCTCCGCGATCCCACCGCAGACGCCGGCGATGATTTTGTGATTTCTCGAACGGTGCATTTCTGTCTCCCCGGATCGTTGGTCTTCACCTTCTGAACGGAGGGCGGAGACCCCCACGTTCCCGGGACATCCCTGAGAAAACCCTGTCAGGGTCGGCCCGGGGACCGGGCGGGCCGCGTAACTATTCGCGCAACTCCTCGGCAGTGGGCCTAGGCGAAGGTCATTGATCAAGGTAGCTTCCGCCTTAACACGGAATGGGGCCCACAGTTTCACTCCCGAGGAGCTTTATGCGCCTGCAACGCACGCTGGTCCGGACCGCCACCCTGGTCACGGCCGTCACTCTTCCGCTCGCCTTCGTCCCACCCGCGAGCGCGGCCGCGACCGGCCTCCCCGACGTCCTGGCCGAGGCCCTGTCCTCCCAGGTCAAGGGTAAGAACGTCAAGAAACACCTCGACAGCTTCCAGCAGATCGCCGACGCCAACGGCGGCACCCGCGCCGCGGGCACCCCCGGATACGACGCCTCCCTCGCCTACGTCAAGGACAAGCTGCGCCGGGCCGGCTACAAGGTCTCCACCACCGACGTGGAGTTCCCGGTCTCATGGGAGGAGTTCTCCCCCTCGGTCCTGCAGCAGGTGACGCCGGAGGCCAAGACCTACGCCAACCCCGCCGACTTCGTCACCGTCGTCTCCTCGAGTCCCGGGGACGTCACGGCGCAGGTCCAGGTGGTCGACGCGGTCATCCCGCCGGCACCGAGTCCCAACACCTCCACCGCGGGCTGCGAGGCCGCCGACTTCGCCGGGTTCGTGCCGGGCCGGATCGCCCTCATCCAGCGGGGCACCTGCCCGTTCGTCGACAAGGCCACCAACGCGAAGGCGGCCGGCGCGGCCGGTGTGATCTTCTTCAACGAGGGTCAGCCGGGCCGTACCGACCCCTTCTCGTTCGACATCCGCGAGTGGCGCTTCGGCTTCCCGATCGTGATCGCCTCCACCGCCGTCGGCCTCGACCTGGCCGACACCCCGGGCACGACCGTCCACCTGAAGGTCGACGCCAAGACCACCGTCGGCCAGACCAAGAACCTCATCGCCGACTCCCCGTGGGGCAAGAAGGGCGAGATCGTGATGGCCGGCGCCCACCTGGACAGCGTCACCGAGGGGCCCGGCATCAACGACAACGGCTCCGGCAGCGCCGCCATCCTGGAGACCGCGCTGAAGCTGGCCCACCTGCCCACCAAGCACAAGCTCCGCTTCGCCTGGTGGGGCGCCGAGGAGCTGGGCCTGCTCGGCTCCGACCAGTATGTCGCGGGCCTGTCGCAGGCCGAGCGGGACAAGATCCGGCTCTACCTCAACTTCGACATGGTCGCCTCGCCGAACGACGTCACCTTCCTCTACGACGGTGACGACTCCGACGCCGAGGGCGCCGGCCCCGGCCCGGCCGGCTCCGCGGAGATCGAGAAGCTGCTGGAGAAGTTCTACGGCAAGCGCGGTCTGAGCTTCAAGGGGACCGACTTCGACGGCCGCTCCGACTACGGCGCGTTCATGGCGGCGGGCATCCCGGCCGGCGGCATCTTCACCGGCGCCGAAGGCATCAAGACCGCCGAGGAGGCCGCGGTGTTCGGCGGTACGGCGGACGCCCCGTACGACCCCTGCTACCACGCGGCCTGCGACACCACCACCAACATCAACGCCGCCGCGCTCGACCGCAACTCCAAGGCGATCGGCTACGCCACCGCGTTCTACGCCTATGACCTGTCCACGATCCCCGACCGTGACGCCGCCGCCCTGGCGAAGTCCGCCACGGCCGCCAAGCGGGCGCCGGAGGACGCGGCCCGCTGACCCGTGTCCCGCGGACCCCACCTGACGGCCGCCGCAGGCGACGGATCCGAGGGACACCACCCAAGCGCACCACCACGCTGTACGGCGCGCACCCGCCAGGTGCGCGCCGCTCGGGGGACCCCCACACCCTCCCAACCCGAGGAGCATGATGCGCAACCTGTGGACCATCGGGATGGCGGCGATCCTGGCCATCCCCCTGGCGCTCACCGCGCCGGCCGCGTCGGCCGCCGTCCCACCGGACATCTCACTGGCCAACGTGAAGGCACACCTCACCCAGCTCCAGTCCATCGCCACCGCCAACGGCGGCAACCGCGCGCACGGCCGCCCCGGCTATCTCGCCTCGGCGAACTACGTCAAGGGCCTGCTCGACGGCGCCGGGTTCACCACCACCCTCCAGTCGTTCACCTACAACGGCGCGACCGGCTACAACGTCATCGCCGACTGGCCGGGCGGCGACCCCAACGACATCCTCATGGTCGGCGCGCACCTGGACAGCGTGACCGCGGGACCGGGCATCAACGACAACGGCTCCGGCAGCGCCGCCATCCTGGAGACCGCGCTGGAGGTCTCCCGCCAGGCCCTGGCCCCGACCAAACATCTCCGCTTCGCCTGGTGGGGCGCCGAGGAGCTGGGCCTGCGCGGCTCTCAGTACTACGTCAACAACCTCCCCGCCGCCGAGCGGGCCAAGGTCAAGGGCTACCTGAACTTCGACATGGTCGGCTCGCCCAACGCCGGTTACTTCGTCTACGACGGAGACAACTCCGACGGCGTCGGCTCGGGCCCCGGCCCGGCGGGCTCCGCGCAGCTGGAGGCGACGCTCCAGGCCTACTTCACCTCGATCGGCGTGGCCACCCGGGGCACCGACTTCGACGGCCGCTCCGACTACGGCCCGTTCATCAGCGTCGGCATCCCCGCCGGCGGCACGTTCACCGGCGCGGAGGGCATCAAGTCCAGCGCCCAGGCCACCCTCTGGGGCGGTACGGCGGGGCAGGCGTTCGACTCCTGCTACCACCGGGCGTGCGACACCACGACGAACATCAACGACACCGCGCTGAACCGCAACGCCGACGCGATCGCCTACGCGGTGTGGACGACCGCCACAGCCACCCCGCCCGTGACCGTCTGGCAGGACACCTTCGAGACGGCGACCGGCTGGACCGCCGACCCCGGCGGCACCGACACCGCCACCCTCGGCCGCTGGGAGCGCGGTGACCCCGAGGCCACCACCTCCAGCGGCGCCAAGCAGCTCGGCGCCACCGTCAGCGGCACCAACGACCTGGTCACCGGACGGCTGGCCGGCGCCTCCGCCGGCGAGCACGACGTCGACGGCGGCACCACCACCATCCAGTCGCCGGCCGTAACCCTGCCCGCCTCCGGCACCCTCAAGCTGGGCTTCTCCTGGTATCTCGCACACGGCTCCAACGCCTCCAGCGCCGACTACCTGCGCGTGAAGGTCGTCGGCTCCACCACCACCCAGGTCTTCCAGCAGCTCGGCGCCGCCACCAACCGCAACGGCGCCTGGGCCACGGCCGAGGCCGACATCTCCGCCTTCGCCGGACAGAGCGTCCGCATCCTCATCGAAGCCGCCGACGCCTCCACCGCCTCGCTCGTCGAGGCCGGAATCGACGACGTCAAGATCACCCGATAGCGGGAAGGGGTGGGGTGCGGCCGCCTCGCGGAGCCGCGCCCCACCCCGGCCGGGGAACCCGGTGGGGCACCTCCGCACCGGGAGCGCCGAACGGCTCGCCTCCCGGCCGAGCGGGGGCGGGAGCTCGCATGATCACGATCCTGCGCCCGCGGGAAGTCAGCCACTCCTGGGGCCGGGCTCCAGCGGGAGACGCTCATCTATGTCATCACTGTCAGTCCTCGTAGGAGCTGTCAGTCCTCGTAGGAGAAGGTGACCGTCCCATCGGAGGACCAGGACCTCTTCACCTTCGACGGAGGGTCGTCCCACTGCTGGACGGCGACCTCCCACTTCCCCGGCGCGGGCGTGAGCCCGCCGAGGATCTCACGGGCCCTGTCCGCGCCCTTCTCCAGATCCGACAGGAAGTCCGTCCCGGCCGGCACCCGGTCGCGCGGCACCACCGCGACCGTGACACCGTCAGTGGCCTGGAAGTCCCACCTCGCCGGCTTCGGCCCGCAGGGCTGGGCCACGGCCATCACCTTGTCGCCGACGACGCCCGGCCAGATGAACGCGTACAGGTCCTCGCCCCCGCACCGGACATACACCGAGCCCTGGCCGCTCGGTGCCGCCTTCACCCTGAACCTCTTGTTGATCTCCTTGAAGTAGCGGCTCTCAACCGTGTGGCTGTTGGGCAGGCCGGCCAGGTTCCGTTCCCCCTTCGTCGCCAGCTTCGTGCCGTTGTGCAGGCAGATGTCCGGCGAGCACGACCGGCTGGAGCCGCCGCCGTCGTGGATCGCCATCTCCCAGAGGCCCGGTCCCGGCTCGGCCAGCGCGAGCACCCGTTCGAAGTCCGCACCGGAGAGCTCCGACTCCGCCGTGACGTCCGCCGGGACCCGCGAGGTCTGGATGGTGAACACCTCGACCTCCGCGGTGACCCCCTCCCGGGCTTCTTCGAGCCTGCCCAACACCGACCACTCACGCCCCTGCTCGCCTCCGCACCTGCCATGGTCGACCTGGTCGCCGAAGCGCACGAAGGTCTGGACCGGGCCGGTGCAGTTCACCCGGTAGAAGGTCTTCCCGCTCCTCGGGGTGAAGGAGATCTTCTCCGTCTTCCCCACGTTCGCGAAGCGGACGCCCGCCAGCCGTACTCCCTCCTCCCGCCGGTCATCCTCCTGGACCGAGGTCGCGATGTTGGGCCCCTGCCCGCCGGGAACCAGCCCCGGGGTCAGGACCGCCACGACCGCCAGCGCCGCGGCCAGTGCCCCGGCGGCCGCCCACCTGCGCCGCCGCCGGATCCCCCGGCCCCTCGTGACGATCTCCTCAAGCCGGGCGGCGCCCCCGCGACCGCCCTCGCTGTGCGCCGCGAGCAGCTCCCTCAGATCGTCCTCGGTGTGAGTCATCACTTGGCTCCCGTCATCGTCTGAATCCCCTGATCGACCCGGAGCCGGGTGAGAGCCCTGCCGAGCTGGCTCTTCACCGCCCCGACGGAGCACCCCAGTACGCCGGCCACCTGGGCGAGGGTCATCTCCTCGAAGTAGTGCAGGACGACCACCGCCCGCTGGCGGCCCGACAGCGCGCCGATCGCCGTCCACAGGGCGTCGCGGTCGCCGACGTCACTCGTGAAGTCGCCGGCCACCGCCCGGTCCGGCAGGGCCTCGGTGGGGATCTCCCCCCGCCAGCGCCGGCGCCACCAGGAGGCGTGCGTGTTGGCGATGATCCGGTAGACGTACGGATCGGGATTGCCGTCGATCCGCCGCCAGGCGACCCACGCCTTGGCCAGCGCCGTCTGCACCAGGTCCTCGGCGGTCGCCCAGTCCCTGGTGAGGAGGTACGCCGTTCTTCGCAGCCGTTCGTGACGCTGCGCGACGTACTCCGCGAACTCAGTCATCCCTGCCTCCGCCTCGATGTTCCGAGGATGACTACCGCCGGGACGGAGGGTTCGGTTGACGGGGAATCAGAAAACTCCGTCGATCTCCATCTCCCGGCGGAGCCGTACCGTCTCGGCGGGGTCCCAGCCGGGGCGCGGCACCGAGCTCAGCAGCGGTCGGGTGTAGGGGTGCTCGGGCCGGGCGAGCACCTGCGCCACCGGCCCGCTCTCCACGACCCGGCCCCGGTGCAGCACGAGCGTCTCCTCGCACAGGTGCCTGATGACCGCGGGGTCGTGGCTGACCGACTGCAGCGCCACACCCGGGTCGCGGCGCACCTGGGCCGGCGGCTCCAGGATCCGGGCCTGGATGGACACGTCGGGCGCCGCGACGGCCTCGTCCGGTCCGCTGGAGAACCGGTAGACGTCGGCGGCGGCGGTCGCCAGGTCACGGGCGGCGCCGGCGCCCGCAGAGGCGATCATGCCCGGGTCGGTGACCGGGACCAGGCCGACGGACCACACCCCGTTGCAGTACTCGCCAACCGCCTCCGCGGCCACCGCCAACGCGATCCGTGCCGTTGATCCGTGGCCGGGTTCCGTGGCCGGGTTCCGTGGTCGGGTTCCGTGGTCGGTTCCGTGGTCGCCACGGATGCGGGCCGGCCAGGCCGGAAGGAAAGCTGTGCATAGGCGAACAACGGGTCGAGATGACCCACGAGCACAGGAG
>NZ_JBVJHH010000064.1:0-40341 GCF_055586905.1 Streptosporangium sp. NPDC048886 | reverse complement strand
CTCGGGGTCGGCACCCCGGTCATCTGGTACGGCGGGCTGGCCGCGCTCATCGCGATGATCGCCTGGTACGTCGCCACCCGCGACTGGCGCGCCGGGGCCGTGCTGCTGGCCTACGCCGTCGGCTGGCTGCCCTGGTTCTACTGGGCCATCGCCGACAACCGGACCATGTTCCTGTTCTACGCGATCCCCATGGTCCCGTTCATGATCCTCGCGATCGTGCTCGCCGCCGGGCTGCTCATCGGCCCGACGGACGCCGCGCCGCGGCGGCGCGTCGTCGGCGCCTCGATCGTGGGCGCCTTCACGCTCTTCGCGCTGGTCAACTTCGCCTGGCTCTACCCGGTGCTCACCGCCGAGGTCATCTCATACGCGGAGTGGCATTCGCGCATGTTGTTTAAGAAAGGCTGGATCTGACCGTCCGCACATATGAGCTGCTTAGAGCTGATTCCTTAGGGTAGGCGACGTGCACGATCCATTACGTCACGTTCATCGTCAGGGCAGGCCCGCATACGGCAGACTTCGGAGCATGCCTGCACCGGACGTGGCCGCGCTCCTCTCCGAGCTGGAGCGGTCCGAGCCCGACTACGCCGAGCACGCCCGCAGTGCCATCGACTGGCTGACCGGCGGTGAGCCGTTGGAGACCATCACCGAGCTCAACGTGTGCGAGTTCCTGTGGTACACGCTGCCGACCAAGCTCGGCGGAGACCGCCCCGCCGTCGCCCGCGCGCTGGGCAGCCTGCTCCGGCTGGGCGGCCTGGAACGTTACGCCGCGCTCTGCTCCTCCGCCACGACCGCGCAGATCCTGCGCACCTACGCCCGTTCCGGCGAGGACGCCGGGACGGCCGCCTACCAGAGCGCCCTGGACGCCACCGGGGTGCTCCCGCCCGACGTGCCCGAGCTGCGGTGGAGCTCGATCATGGGCCCCGAGGAGCTGGGCGCGCACGGCGCCTGCTCCGCCGCGCTGGAGCTGGCCATCGTCTCCGGGGAGCTCACCGCCGGCTCGCCCGAGCGGCAGGCGCTGACCCGCCACTGGCTGACCACGCCCCGCGTCGAGCTCGGCGGGGACAACTGGCTCCACCGGGTCCAGGGCGAGCGGCTGAACCGCTGGGTGCTCGGCCGGGGCGCCGCCTGGCGCGAGCTGGCCCAGCCCTTCGAGGTGCGCCTGCACGCCCCGATCCCGGCTCCGGCCGGGGAGCACCTCGAAGCGCTGCGGTGGCTGCTGGAGCTGGGCCGCCGGCCGGGCGGCATCCCGCTGACCCAGCGGCACAACCTGGCCCGCTCCGTGCTCGCGGAGAGCGGCTGGAGCGGCGCGGAGCTGGCGGCGGTCCGCGAGATGGCGCAGGGGCGGATGGGCGCGCTGCGGCGCGCCGGGAGACGGCTGGTGATCACTGCGGCCGGGGAGAGCCTGCTCGGCGACCGCGACCTGCTCTGGGAGGCCGCGGCGGCGGCCCTCCTGGCCCCGGAGCCCGGGGAGCCCGGATTCCGGGCGTCGGCCCGGGAGGTGGCGCTGATGCTGCTCGCCGACGGCTCCCCCGCCGACCGCGACCGCGTCGCGACGGTGGTCGACTGCGAGGAGTGGCAGATCTCGGAGGTGGACGCCTCGCTGGCCGACCTGGGACGGCGCCTGGACGCCTTCGGCCTCCGGCGGGCGGGCGAGCTCACCCCGGCGGGCCGGTCGGCCGCCCTGGCGGCGCTGCGGAGCCACGCGCTGCGGCCCCGCCAGTACGTCAACATGAGCTGAGCCCCGAGTGACCCCCGCCGCAACCTGAGCGGAGTCTCGGACGTCCCACCACGCACGGACCGGCCCCTCGGGAGCCGTCTCCGCCCCGGCCCGGACCGAGTCCCGCCGCTGCCCAGGGGCGACTAATCCGTCTCATCTCGGGCAGTGGCCGTCCGTGCCCGAGCCCCTCTCCAGTGACCGCGCCGAACCGGCCGCCCCCGCCGGCGGGGCAACCGCCGTACCGGCCGCCCCCGCCGTCGCCGCCGACCCGGCCGCTCCCGCGGCCTCCGCCGCCGGTCCGGACGGACCGGTCCTCACCTCGGCCGGCCCCGTGCACCCCCACGGAACCCCCGCCGCTCCGGTCCTCACCTCAGCCGGTCCTGTGCGGCCGCTGGCGGACCCCGCCGACGCGGCCTCCCCCGACCTCCCCTTCGGCCGGCCCGGACGGTCGATGCGCAACAATCCGTTCGTGTTCGGCTTCACCGCCGCGCTGGGCGTGCTCACCGCCTGGTGGCTGGTGCAGGCGGTGATGAGCGCGAGTTCGGTGCTGATCCTCATCGTCGTCTCGCTCTTCCTCGCCATCGGCCTGAACCCGGCCGTGGAGAACCTGCACAGGCGCGGGCTCCCCCGCCTGGCCGCGATCACCGTGGTCTTCCTCGGCGTCATCGCCGTCTTCGCCGCCTTCGGCCTGGCCGTGGTGCCCCCGCTCACCACGCAGTCCACCGACTTCGTGGCCAAGCTGCCGCAGTACGTCCAGGAGCTGCAGAACAACCCGATGATCCGGGACCTGGACCAGCGCTTCCAGCTCCTGGACAAGATCCAGCAGTATGTGACGAGCGGCGACTTCGGCAGCCAGATGTTCGGCGGCGTCCTCGGCTTCGGCCAGGTGCTCATCGGGGCGGTCTTCAACGCGCTGACGGTCCTGGTCCTGACGCTCTACTTCCTCGGCTCGCTGAACTCGCTCAAGAAGATGGCCTACCGCCTGGTGCCGAGGTCCCGCCGGACCCGCGCCGGCCTGCTCGGCGACCAGATCATCGACAGCATCGGCGGCTACGTCGCGGGGAACCTGATCATCTCGCTGATCGCCGGGGTGACGACCTTCTTCTTCCTGGTCATCATGGAGGTCCCCTACGCCCTGGCCCTGGCCCTCATCGTGGCCCTGACCGACCTCATCCCGATGGTCGGCGCCTTCATCGGGGCGGGGGTCGCCTCCCTGGTCGGGTTCTTCGTCTCACCGACCGTCGGCATCATCTGCGTGATCTTCTTCACCGTCTACCAGCAGATCGAGAACTACTGGATCGCGCCGAGCGTGATGAAGAGCTCGGTGGACGTCCCGCCGCTGGCCACGATCGTCGGGGCCCTGGTCGGCGGCGCGCTGCTCGGCGTGGTCGGCGCCCTGCTGGGCATCCCCATGGTCGCGGCGGTCCTGCTCATCGTCCGCGAGGTCGTCATGCCCCGGCAGGAGAGAGCCTGACCCCGCCGCCGACGCCCCTCCGGCCGCGGCACGCGCCAACTGGCACGTGCCGACTGGAGGGTCCACGGGGGGTACGGCGGGCGCCCGCCGTACCCCCCGTGAATCAGTGGATCAGCTGCCCGGGGGCGGGAACGCCTCGGGGTTCTTCACCGGGTCGCCGATGTCGTTCCAGGACGGGTCGTCGACGACCGTGCACGGCTTGACCGGGCCGTCGATGAGGACGAAACCGAACTGCCAGAGCGCCCTGGGCTTCTCCGGGCCCGAAGTCTGGTCGTCGTTCTCGGTGAACATCATGACCGCGGTCTGCTCCGGCTTGATCTCCTTGGGGTAGATCCTCACCCCGCCGCCGTTGCGGACCAGGTCGTACGCCCTTTCGGAGGGCGAGTCCTCCATCAGCTTCAGAGCCTTGGCCCTGACCTCGGGGTCCTTGCTCCCCAGGTCCGCCCGGTCGACGGACGACGACGGCCCCGCCATCCGCCCGCGGTCGGGGGCGCACCACTTGCCCGGCTTGACGTAGGAGACATCGGCCCTGACGCCCAGCTCGGCCAGGTCCCGTTCGACCTGGTCCGGGTCCCGGAACTCGTTGATCTTCAAAGTCAACGATCCGTCCGGGTTCCGGGTCAGCGCGTACGCCGGGCTCTCCGAGCCGGTGACCAGCGGCACGGCCACCACCGCCGCGGCGGCGACGCCCGCGGCCGCGACCCCCGCCAGCAGGCGGCGGCGCAGCGGCTTGCGGACGGGCCCCCGCGCCGCCCGCTCGTTGATCTCTGCCTTCAGCTCCATGAGCAGTCTCTCCTCGAAGTTCATCGGAGTCCTTCCATGACCGTGGGCGGGACGACGCCGGGAACGTGGCGCAGCGACTGACGGGCACGGTGCAACCGGACCCGGGCGGTCCCCTGCCGGATGCCGAGCGCGGCGGCCGCCTCCGCCACCGAGAGCTGGTCGATGGCGACCAGTTCCAGGACGGCGCGTTCGCTCTCGGGCAGTCCGGCCATGGCCTCGAAGGCCCGCCGGGCCGTGCTCTCCGCGTCCAGACGCTCCTCCATGCGCGACAGGTCGTCGGCGTCGAGGAGGCGGCGTCCCCCGATCCGGCTGGCGATACGCAGTTCACGCGCCGCCCGCCGCCATTCGGCGGACAGGGTGTTGCGCGCCACGCCGTACAACCAGCCGATCTCGCTGCCCAGGCCGGGGCGGTAGGTGTGCGCCGAGTCGAGCACCGCGATGAACACCTCCGCGACCAGGTCGGCGACCGTGTGAGGGTCGGCCACCCGGCGGGCCAGGAATCGCGTGACCGCTTCGACGTGGCGCCGGTAGAAGGCTTCGAAAGCCTCGGGGTCGGTGGAGATCTCCGCCGACCCCTTCTGTCTGAGGCGCACCGGCCGTGCTCCCTTCGTCGTCCTCCCGAATACATCCCTGCTTGGAAGAAGGCGGACGGAGCGTTACATGACCGGGCGAAAAGGATCGTTGCCCGGCCGGACGAGGGTGTCAACCATGGGAGCGGACGCGGTGGATCACGGCCCGGCCGGGCTCCGGACCGCCGGCGGAGCCGGGCCGGTCACCGGGCGGTGGAGGCGGACGGGCCGGTGACCGCCGAGTGGTGGCCGATGACCGCCGGGCTCCGGCCGCCGAGGACCGCCGGGTGGTGGAGGCGGGCGGACCGATGACCGCCGGGTGCTGGCCGTGCCCGTGACCGAGGACCGCCGGGTGCCGGCCGTGCCCGTGACCGAGGACCGCCGGGTGCCGGCCGTGCCCGTGACCGCGTCCAGCCGATCTCCCGATGGTTTGCGATGACCGAACGATCATGGAAATGATGGCCGGATGACCACCCCCAGCCCGTTACGGTCGCGGCGGTTCCTGATCTTCGGTCTCGCCTCCGCCGCTCTCTACATCTCCTTCATGTTCGCCGAGCCGAGCCTGCTGAGAAGCGACCCGGAGCCGCCGACGGACCATCTCGACGTGATCGTCCTCAACGGGGCAGCGGGGACTCTCGCGCCCATCCTGCTGGGGCTGCCGCTCGGGGTGCTGGTCGACCGGGCGCGGCGCCGCCGGTCCGTACTGATGGTGATGGCCCTGCTGGGGGCGGTGGCGGTGGCCTCCCTCATGGTGGCCGACGGTCTGGGCACGCCCGGCGGTCCGCACGTCACCGCGGTGATCATGGCGACGACCGTCCTGGCGGCGGTGACTTCGGTGGGCCAGGACGCCTACCTGCCGTCCGTCGTCGGGCGTGAGCGCCTGGTCCCGGCGAACGCCCTGCTGTCGGTGCTGCCGCAGATCCTCCTTCTGCCGCTGGTGCCGGCGCTGTCCTTACTGGACGGGGACGAGTTCGCGCTTCTGGTCGTCGTCAGCGTGGCGATGGCCGGGGCGGCGTCGCTGTGGCGCGGCGTCGGCGCCGTCGAGGAGCCACCGCCGCCCCGGGCGGGGCTGTGGCGGGAGACGGTGGAGGGGGTCGGCTTCACCGTGAGGCAGCCGGCGTTACGGGCGATCACCCTGTATCTGGCGGTGTCGGCGCTGTCGGCGGAACTCGCCGACGAAGCGACGGACGAGGCACGGAGCGCGGCCACGGACGCGGCACTGAGAGACATGCCGTGGGGCGAGTTCGCCTGGTGGGCGGTCATGCTGCCGCTCTACAGCGCGCCTCTCCTGGGGGCGCTGCTGACCGTGCTGCTGCACCGGAGGCTCGGCGCCTTCCGGCTGGCCTGGTCGGCCGTGCTGGTGAGCCAGCCGTTCATGCTGCTGCTCGCGCTGTCCGGCACGGGCTGGGGGCACCTCTGGCACCTGATCGGAAGATCCGTCCCGTTGACCGGAACGGCTGTCGTGGCCGTCGCCCTGCTCAGTCACCGCCAGGCGATCACGCCCGACCGGCTGCTCGGCCGGGTGAGCGGCCTGCTGCTCGCGCTCACCGCTTTGGCCGGCAGCCTGGGAGCGCTGCTGGAGACGCCCGCCGAGTGGCTCGCCGAGCTCGGCGGTTCCTCACCCACGCCGCTGACCCTGCTCCCCGGCCTGGCCCTGGCCATGGTGGCCGCGCTCGCCGCCGCCGTCCCGCTGCTGAGAGCACGGCACCTCACGGCCGCCTGATGATCTCGGCCACGCCTTCGTGTCAGTGGGTTCACTGACTTTTCGCTGACTCCGCCCAGTCTCTCGCCGACTGTCATGAACATGATCGATGAAGGGCACCACTCCCTCGTGGGCTGGCTGCGGCCCTAATCTGTCGGTCTCACCCGCCATGATCGGCGTTCGCATGATCCGTAGTACATCCCCTCAAGGAGCGCCGTGGTCGTCAACGACGGATCCGGGTGGTCCGGCATCGGCTGGAACGACTGGACGGACCTCGCCCTGATCCGCGCCCGGCTCGACGCGGGCGCCGACCCCAACACGGGCGTGTACTTCCATGTACGGCCGTTGCACGCGGCGGCCGAGCGCGGCTCACCCGAGGTGGTCGCGGAACTGGCCGGGCGCGTCGACGACGTCGACGCGGAACACGAAGGCCGTACCGCCCTCTGGACGGCCGTCTTCAACAACCGCCCCGACAACGCCCGCGCCCTGGCCGCCGCCGGAGCCGACCCGTGGCGGCCGATGATGAACGGCTGGTCCCCCGGACGGCTCAGCCTTGCCACTCCGACACCTGACCTGTTCGCTCTTCCCGATGGCGAGGTCGGCCTGTCCGCCACCGAGACCGCTGCCGTAACGGAAGCCGGGCGTCTGATCGCGGCATTGGGAGAGTTCGACTATGACGGCTTCAGCCTGGCGTGCGTGGCCGGCGTCACCGCCGCCGAGGCAGTTCTGCGCCTGGAAGCCGTACCGGCTGATGACGACGACATCGAAGAGATCATGGACGATCCCTTCTCGGACTTCGATGACAGTCTGACTGTCATCGGGGTCACAGAGGTGCCCGGCGGATGCGTCGTCAGCCAACCATGGGGATACATCGCCTACACCTCCGGCGTCGCGAAGCGCCTTTCCGCGGAAACCGTCTGCTACGCGATGGGCGACAACCCCAAGAGCGGCTACCAGGGACTGGTCGCCCGCAACGGCGGCATCGAGGAGTCGGACACCCATCCCGGCGGCGGCAACGTGGTCGGCGATGAGTCAGCCGAGGAGATACTTACCACCTACCTCTACCAATACCAGGCCGTAGCCTGCTGCTATGCCAGCGCGGGCCTGCACCCGACCGACGCCAGGTCGATCACCGGTCCACCCGACATGTGGCTCAAGCTGCCCGAACGAGACTGGTGGACCTGACCGGCGGCGTAACGAAAAGGCCCGGCTCCATTATCTGGAACCGGGCCTTTCGATCTTGTGGAGATGAGGGGATTCGAACCCCTGGCCCCTTCGATGCGGAGCCAGGTCACGGGGTCCGCGACCATGGTCGGCGTGCTCTGACGTCGGGGAAGTCGGGGAAACAGCCCTCTGCGGTCCATGGTCGTCCGGCCCCGTCCACGACCGTTGTCACTCAGTTGGTCACTCAGCCCAAGTCTCCCGGTGCAGTGCTCACCCGTGCTCACCGGCTCGCTAAGCTCACCGCATGGCCGCCGAAGATCGACATGCCATCATCAGGAACCTGCTCTCCCTCCCCTTTCCTCAGGAGTCCCGGCGGATGGCAGGCTTCTCCAGCGGTCCGGGCTACCACGTGCGTGTCCTCCAGGCCAGCCAGGACTTCTGGGACGACCGCAGTGAAGAGACCGTCGAAGCAGCCGAGCAGGAGATCGACGTCACTTACCGGGAGCTGGCGACCACTCTGACGGCACACTGGGGCCATCCCGAGGTGGTCAATCTGGAGCCTTACCTGTCGGGTGAAGTCCCGGCTGCGGAACCGATGGACCAACTGTGCCAGCTCAGCGGACAGATGTTCGTCTGGCGGCGGCCGGAAGTCGGCCGGTGGGTAGCGCTCGCCGTCGGTCAAGCCGACCGTGAGTTCCCCATCGAGTTGCTGGCGGCAGTAGGTGACGCACCGATCTGAAGCAAGTCCGGCGGCCTGGTGTTCATCCACCGCGTCACCATGAGGTCAGCAAGGCCGTCGTCCAGGAGGCAGACCGTCGGCTCAGCTGGCACGCCTCCGAGACTTGGAGTTGTCAGGCTCAACGGCCGGCTCATCCCGGTGGCCAAGCATGATGGTTCCTCCACCTGCTACCCCATTGAGGCACCATTCAGTTCATGGATCTACGGCTTCGGCTTCCCGATGAGACTCACCGTCGGCTGCGTGCCGTGGCAGATGAGGACGGCAACAGCCTGAACTCGGAGATCGTGATCGCCATCGAGGAGTATCTGACGCGCAAGCAGACCAGCGCGGTGCGAGCCATCGCCCGTAAGGTCGCCCAGCGCGATGCCGAACTGCTCCACCGCCTGTCCCAATGACGGTCCACCTCACCAAGACCGACGTCCTCGCCATCGCCGAGGAGATCCTGCCCACGGTCGGCCTGCGTGACGGCGGCCGGCTCCACGCGGCCGTGCTGCGGCCGCAAACCACCGTCTTCGGCGAGGGCGCCTACCTTGACCTGTGGACCAAGGCCGCCGCGTTGTTGCAGAGCCTGCTCATCGGGCATCCGCTCGTCGACGGGAACAAGAGACTCGCCTGGACCTCCACCGTCGTCTCCCTCGAGCTGAACGGCGAGACGCTGAGCGGCACCGATACCGACGCAGCCGAAGCCCTGGTGACCTCGGTGGCCACCGGAGAGCCGAAGGACACAGCCGACATCGCCAGGCGGCTGCGTGCCCTGGAGGGATGAGCAGGCGAGCCGTGCCTGACAAGTGCCCCACGACGTCCACCCCAGCACAGACGATCGGTGGGTCCGGGCGAAGGAGCTCCCCGGACTGACCTAGTCACCCGGCCAGCCATCCGGGACAACCGGAAGGAGCTGTTCCTGGTCAACAGAGACGGCCCCTACTGCCTGGTGGAGATGAGGGGATTCGAACCCCTGGCCCCTTCGATGTGAACCCTGGTAGGACGTGCCGGGCCCGCTCGCCGGATGTCTTCCTGCGCCGTCAGGTATCGCGCCGATGCCGTCTGATGATCTCGGCCACGCTCCCGTGTCAGCGGGTCCGCTGGCTTTTCGCTGACTCCGCTCAGCCGCCCGCCCGCCGGAATGACCATGACCACAGGAAGCTGCGCTTTGCTTGTGGCGCTTCCCGCGACCGGCCCGAATTTGTCGGCCTTGTACGTCATGATCAGCGCTCATATCCCGTACATCCTCTCAAGGAGTGCCATGGCTGTCACCGACGGAGCCGGATGGTCCGGCATGGCCTGGAACGCCTGGACGGATCTTGCTCTGATCCGTACTCGACTCGACGCGGGTGCCGACCCGAATTCGGGCACGCACTTCCATGGACGGCCCCTCCATGAAGCAGCCGAGGAAGGCTCACCGGAAGTGGTCGCGGAACTGGCCCGGCGCGTCGACGACGTCGACGCGGAGGATGAGGGCCGCACCGCACTCTGGCTCGCCGTCTTCGCCAACCGCCCGGACAACGCCCGCGCCCTGGTCGCTGCCGGAGCGGACCCGTGGCGGCCGATGATGAACGGCTGGTCCCCCGGACGGCTCAGCCTGGCCACCCCCACCCCCGACCTGTTCACCATCCCCTCCCGGGAGATCGGCCTGTCCACCGCGGAGACCGCCGTGGTGGCGGAAGCCAGGCACTTGATCACCGCATTGGGAGACTTCGACTACGACGGCTTCAGCCTGGCATGTGTGGCCGGTATCAGCGCAGCCGAGGCGGCACAGCGTCTGGAAGCCACGCCGGTTGATGACGACGACATGGAAGCGATCATTGAGGATCCCTGGTCGGATGACGATGAGGGCCTGGCTGTCGTCGGTGTCACGGATGTGCCCGGCGGATGCGTCGTCAGCCAACCATGGGGATACATCGCGTCCATGTCCAGCGTCACCAGACGCTTGTCGGTGGATACCGTCTGCTACGGGCTGTTCGCCAATCCCAAGAGCGGCAACCAGGGAAGCATCACTCGCGACGGCGTCATCGAAGAATGGGACACCCATCCTGGCGGTGGCAGCGTGTCCGACGACGAATCAGCCGAGGAAATCCTGGCCACCTACCTCTACCACGGCGAGGCCGTGGCCTACTGCTGCGCCGGCGCGGGCCTCCGTCCGACCGACGATCGGGCGATCGTCGGCCAAGCTGACATGTGGCTGAGACTGCCCCAACACCTGCGCTGAAGAGAACCGATCTCCTACCTGCAGAGGCCGTACGGTCCCCCCAGGGGGCTGATCGGCCATATGGACTCCGAACAGCGGAAAGGCCCGCCTCCATGATCTGGAACCGGACCTTTCGGTCTTGTGGGGATGAGGGGATTCGAACCTCTGGCCCCTTTGATGTGAAGCCAGGTCACCCACCTCGGGACCGTGACCGCCGCCTGACGTCGCGGAAACAATCCTTGGTGGTCCATGGTCATCCGACCTCGTCCACGGCCGTTGTCACTCAGTTGGTCATTCAGCCCGAAGGGCCCAGGCCTGTTTCGAAAGTCATCGAGTGGGACAACTCCAGGGGTCGGCTCAGTGCCCGGCGTGACCATCGATTCGCTCGCGCGGTAGAGCAGTAGATTGGCGTGGTCGCAGTTCCGGGCGCAATCCGTGATCATGGATGAGTAGACCCGGCAAAGATTCATCTCGGCCCTGCGATCCAGGCCGACCTCCTCAAGATCACCCCAGGAATGACCACCCGATGATCCGCTTCTGGAACACGTCCTGGCGGCGGGCCTGCCATCCTCCCGCTGTAGATGAACCGGGGCAAGTGCTTTCATCGGGAGTGAAGGCATCGCGACCAGGCCGGATGCGCGTAGCGACCGATCAGCGACGTGCATCCTGGCACCCCTGACGGAGGTGGTCATGGATCTCCTCTTGCGCCCGGGGACACGCTCCGACGCGGTGGAGTGCGGAAGGATCTGCTTCGCAGGGTTCGACCGAATCGCGCGCGAGCACGGCTTCCCCTGCGACTTTCCGAACGTTGGACACCGCGACGGGGCCGGTGGACATCCTGTCAGCCCATCCGGGCTTCTACAGCGTCGTCGTGGAACTGGATGGACGGGTCGTCGGAAGCAACTTCCGCAATGAACGCTCTCCTGTGGTCGGCATCGGGCCGGTAGTCGTCGATGCGGACCGCCAGAATCGCGGCATGGGTCGCCGGTTGATGGAAGATGTCATGCACCGGGCCCAAGAACGGCACGCACCGGGAATCCGGTTACTGCAATCCGGCTACCACTGCAGATCGTTCGCCCTGGATGCCGGTCTCGGCTTCGAGTTCCGCAAGACGCTGGCCTGTCTTCAAGGTCCGCCGATCAGGCTGCCCGTCCCCGGGACATCAAGCCCTGGGGGGCATCAAGGCTCTTGTCGGGGCAGCCGTCACCTTCGGTGGTCCTGGCATTCTCGTTCCCGCGAGCAACAGCGCGCCGCTCCAGTGGGGCCTGCACAGCCGTACTTCAGACAGTCCAAACCGTCAGTTGCGCCACAGCTCCGTCTCGCTGCTGTCGGACTCCGGTGTTCCCGGAGGACGTCTCCCGCCTGGTCGGCCACCACAAACCTCGGTCACCGGGACCGTCCGCCGCAAGCAGCTCCGCCCGATGCTTCTGAAGGGAGCTGAGGCCATGGACCAGCTTTTCCCGGACTGACTATGATCACCAATCCGAACAAAAATACGAAGGATGTCGCATGTGGCCGTTCCGACGAAAGAAGCGTGAGCAAGTCAATCTGGAAGAGCGGTCACCAGAGCTTGGGATCAAGTACAAGGACCTGATGGTGATGCATCAGCTCGCCAAAGCAGGAGCTGATCTTGAGCAGCCTCGTCATGTGGACTTCTACTTGCACGCCCCGACCCTCGATGCCGCTCAGAGCATCGCCAAGGAGGCCAACCGCGCCGGCTACGGCTTGCGTCCCGAGGTCGGGAAGCCCTCCCCGGAGCATCCGGACAGCTGGCCGGTGACCTGTGAAACGAATGCGGTGATCTCGCCCGACTTCGTGCGGGAGACGGGCAACCTGTTCGACGACCTGGCGGCTCGGTATCACGCCGAGTACGACGGTTGGGGAGCCGCAGCCACCCCGTGAGGCGTAGTCACCCAGTTGGTCACTCAGCAACGCAGAAGGCCGCTCCCGATCTCTCGGAAGCGGCCTCTGACCTGGGTGGAGATGAGGGGATTCGAACCCCTGGCCCCTTCGATGCGAACGAAGTGCGCTACCGGACTGCGCTACATCCCCAAGACGTGCACTAGGTTAGCAAACTTCCGGAGCCGCTCGCGCCATTCGGAGCCGGAGATCAATCTCCGACCGCGCGGCGGGGGGTCTCGGCGTACTGGTCGAAGATCTCGTCCCGGTGCGCGGCCAGGTCGATGATCTCCGCCACCGACTGCCGGGCCTCCAGCTCGGCGGTCCGCCGACGGGCGCGCCTGGCACGTTCCGTACGGGCCTGGGCGGCGGCTCTGCGCTGTTCGGCGTCGATCTGGACCGAGACCCGCAGGATGGCCAGATAGGAGCCCAGGAGCACCACGGAGGGCGCCACGGCCCACCAGGGGATCACCTGGACGGCGGCCGTCACCACCGAGGCGAGGACCAGCAGCGTGCACCAGAGGGTCAGCCGCCTGCGCTTGGCCACCCGCAGTGCCCGGCGGCGCCGCTCGGCACGGCGGCGCTCGGCACGGCGGCGCTCGCCCGGGGCCCGCGTGGGCCGGGGGCCGGCCGCGCCCTCGGGCACGACGCCGGGCTCGGTGTCGGGCCCGGTGTCAGGAGCCTCGGCCTCGGCCGGCTGCTCGTCCTGGGCGTACGGCTCGGCGCCCCCGTCGAGCTCGACGAAGGTGGATCGGTCCCGGCGCAACCACATGGGGACGAGGACGCACAACCACATAATGACAATGGCCAGGTACAGAAGAGCGCTGCTCACGGCCACCTCCGGGCAGCATGAAAACGCCTGTGGTCTCTTGGCGTCTTCAATGTGCTCACGTCACGCACCGTAAGACCGCGTGTCACTATTTGACGAGTATTCAGTGCGGTGTGTCGCGAGATCTTCAAACCTCTTCATGCGGAGCGCCACCATGGGCTGCCGCTTCCCGTGCTCTCCGCCACCGCACGAGCAGGCCTCTTGGTGCGTCTTCGACCGTGAGCGCGTAACAAATATGGTCACGCCAAGCACCGTCGATGTGCAGATGCCGCCTTCTGATGCCTTCTTCCCTGAAGCCGAGCTTTTCAACCACTCGGCGGCTAGCGTGATTTTCCGGTCTGATATTCGCCTCCACCCGGTGCAGCCCGGTGGTGAAGAAACAGTGGTCGACCGCCATGGCCACGGCGGTGGGGATGATGCCCCGGCCGGCCAGGGCGCCGTCGACCCAGTAGCCGATCTGGGCCGACCTGGCCGAGCCCCAGACGATGGCGCCGACGGTGAGCTGCCCGGCGAAGGCGCCCTCGTAGGTGACGACCCAGGGCAGCGCGAGCCCCTGCCTGGCCTCCCTGCGGAGGGTGCCGGCCATCGCGATGTAGGGGCCGAGCCCGGTCCGGAACAGGGGGGTCTCGGGATTGCTCGGCTCCCAGGGGCGGAGCCAGTTGGCGTTGCGCAGCCGTGACTCCCGCCAGAGACGAACATCACGCAGGCGCAGTGGCCGGAGTCCCACCGGGCCTTCCGTCAGGGTCACCGGCCAGCCACGAAGTCGATCCACGCCCTCCATCATCCCCCCAAGACACGCCGGCGTGCCATGGAGTCCGCCAGGCGGTTCAGCGGGGATGGTCTCCCCCGCGGATCTGGTCCACGGCGTGCTCCAGCACCGGCAGGAGCACGGCCATGCCGTCGCGGACCCCGCCGGAGGAGCCCGGCAGGTTGACGATCAGGCTGCCGCCCGCCTGCCCGGCGAGCCCTCGGGACAGGATCGAGGTGGGCACCCTGTCGCGGTCCGCCTGGCGGATGGCCTCGGCGATGCCGGGGATCTCCCGGTCGAGCACCCGCCCGGTCGCCTCCGGGGTGAGGTCGGCCGGGGTCAGCCCGGTGCCGCCGGTGGTGACGATCACGTCGTAGCCCTCGGCCACCCCGGCCCGCAGCGCCGCCTCGACCGGATCGCCGTCGGGGACCACCTGCGGACCGTCCACCTCGCACCCGGCCCCCGCGAGGAGCTCGGCCAGTAGTTTCCCGGATTTATCCTCGTATATCCCGGCGGCGGCCCGGTTGGAAGCGGTGATCACCAGAGCTCTCATGCCGCCATCCTCCCAGCCCCGGCCACCGGACTCCCAGCCCCGGCCACCGGAGGTCATTCCTGCCGGGTCCACACCCCGGTCTTGCCGCCGGTCTTCTCCTCGACCCGGACATCGGTGATCACGGCCGCCGGATCCACCGCCTTGACCATGTCGATCAGCGCGAGCGCGGCGACCGAGACGGCGGTCAGCGCCTCCATCTCGACTCCCGTCCGGTCCGCGGTCCTGACCCGGGCGGTGATCTCCACACCGTCGTCGACCACGGTCAGCTCGACCTTCACACCGTGCAGCGCGATCGGGTGGCAGAGCGGGATCAGGTCGGGGGTCCGTTTGGCGCCCATGATGCCCGCGATCCGCGCGGTGCCGATCGCGTCGCCCTTGGGGATGTCGCCCGACCGCAGCAGGGCCACGGCCTCGGCCGACAGCAGCACCCTGCCGGTGGCGCTCGCCGTACGGACGGAGACGTCCTTGGCCGAGACGTCCACCATGCGTGCCGCGCCGGTCTCGTCGATATGTGTGAATCCGCTCATACGGACACCATGCCCTGTGATCCGGTGCCGGTGCTCATCGCCCCCGGTGATCCGGTGCCGGTGCTCGTCGCTCCGGCCCGCCCGCCGGCCGCTCAGAGCGGGATGACCTCCACGGTCGCGCCTTCGGGCAGCTCGGTGACCTCCTCGGGGACCACGATCAGGGCGTTGGCCGAGGCCAGGGCGGCGAGCTGGTGCGAGCCCTGCCCCCGCACCGGTGTGACCGACCCGTCGGCCGACAGGACCGCCCGCAGGTATGACCGCCTGCCCTCGGGCGAGCGGAGCGGCGAGGCGGTCACCGCGCGCACGGTCGGCGTCGGCCCGGCGGGCAGGCCGCGCATCTTCCGCAGCGCCGGCCGGACGAACAGCATGAACGACACGAAGGACGACACCGGGTTGCCGGGCAGCGCGAAGATCGGGATCTGGTCCTCGCCCACCACGCCGAAGCCCTGGGGCATGCCGGGCTGCATGGCGACGCGGTCGAAGCGGACCGTGCCGAGCGGGGCGAGCGCCTCCTTGACCGGCTCGTAGGCGCCCATCGAGACGCCGCCGCTGGTGATCACGATGTCGGCCCGCAGGAGCTGGGCGTCGAGCTGGTCGAGGAACAGCGCGGCGTCGTCGGCCACGACCCCGGCCCGGTAGGCCTCGCCCCCGGCCTCACGGACGGCGGCGACCAGGGTGTAGCTGTTGGACTCCCAGATCTGGCCGGGGGCCAGGGGCGTGCCGGGCTCGGCCAGCTCGGCGCCCGTGGAGATCACCACGACTCTCGGGCGGGGCCGTGCCAGCACCCGGCGGCGGCCGACCCCGGCCAGGACGCCGAGCTGCGCCGGGCCGATGAGGGTCCCCGCCGGCAGCACGACGTCGCCGGCGCGCACGTCCTCGCCCGCCCGGCGGATCGCGTTTCCCTCCGGCGCCGACCGGCCGATCGTGACCTGACCGGTGCCGCCGTCGGTCCACTCGACCGGGATCACGGTGTCGGCGCCCTGGGGCACCGGGGCGCCGGTCATGATCCGCGTGACCGTGCCGGGGCCCACGGCGAGCCGCCCGCCGTCGCCCGCGGCGACGTCACCGATCACCGGCAGCGTCACCGGGACCTGCCTGACGTCCTCGGCCCGTACGGCGTAGCCGTCCATGGCCGAGTTGTCGAACGGCGGCAGCGGGACCGGGGAGGTGACGTCCTCGGCCAGGGTGGTGCCCAGCGCGTGCTCCAGCTCCAGCTCCAGCGGGGCCAGCGCCCGCACGGTGAGCAGGATGTCCGCGAGGTGCTCGTCAACCGATCTCATCGGACTCATCGGGACGCCAGGAACTCCTTCAGCCATGGCATGAACTCCGGGGCCAGGTCGGGACGGTCGGCGGCGAACTGCACCACCGTGCGGAGGTAGTCGAGCTTGTTGCCGGTGTCGTAGCGGCGGCCGCGGAACAGCACACCGTGGACCGGTCCACCTTCGTCGCCGCCGCGTCCGGCCAGGGTGCGCAGGGCGTCGGTCAGCTGGATCTCGTTGCCGCGGCCCGGAGGCGTGTTCTCCAGGACCTCGAACACGGCGGGGTCGATGACGTAGCGGCCGATGACGGCCCAGTTGGACGGGGCCTCCTCCGCCGGGGGCTTCTCCACCAGGTCGGTCACCCGCACCACATCCTGCTCGGAGGTGGGCTCGATGGCGGCGCAGCCGTACAGGGAGACCTGCTCCTTGGGCACCTCCATCAGCGCGACGACGCTGCCGCCGTAGGTGGCGCGGACCTCGATCATGCGCTTGAGGAGCTCGTCGCGGTAGTCGATCAGGTCGTCGCCGAGCAGGCAGGCGAACGGGTGGTCGCCCACGTGCTGCTTGGCGCAGAGCACCGCGTGGCCGAGACCGCGCGGCTCGCCCTGCCGGACGTAGTGCAGGGTCGCCAGGTCGGCGGGCTCGCGCACCTGGGAGAGCCGCTCGTCGTCGCCCTTGGCCTCCAGGGCGTCCTCAAGCTCGATCGCCCGGTCGAAGTGGTCCTCGATGGAACGCTTGTTCTTACCCGTGACCATCAGGACGTCGAGCAGCCCGGCGGAGACCGCCTCCTCGACGACATACTGGATCGCGGGCTTGTCGACGATCGGCAGCATCTCCTTGGGAGTCGCCTTGGTCGCCGGTAGGAAGCGGGTGCCAAGCCCCGCTGCGGGAACAACGGCTTTGGTCACAGGATGGAAGTCGGCCATAACCGAAACCATAGTGGAGGGATCCGTGGACAAGCTGAAGCTGCGTTCGACGATCGAGGCCGCACGGGCCTCGATCCCCGAGGACGAGCGGCGCGCGGCTTCCGTCCGGACACGGGAGACGCTGCTGGACCAACCGTGGGTCCAGATGGCCGGGCTCGTCGCGTGCTACTGGTCGGTCGGCACGGAACCGGCGACCCACGGGCTCGTCTTCGCGCTGTGGAAACACGGCGCCACCGTGATCCTGCCGGTGCTCCGCGACGACGACGACCTCGACTGGGCGGTCTACGACGGGCCTGACACGCTCGCCCCCGGCCGCTTCGGGATCATGGAGCCGGTGGACACCCGGCGGGGCGTCGACGCGATCAGAACGGCCGCCCTGGTCATCGTGCCCGCCCTGGCGGTGGACCGGTCCACCGGCGTACGGCTCGGCCGCGGCGGCGGCTCCTACGACCGGGCGCTGGCGAGGGTCGGCCCGAACGTGCCGACGGTCGCCCTGCTGCATGAGGGCGAGCTGCTGGAAGGCGTCCCCGCCGAGCCTCACGACCTGCCGGTCCGCTACGCGGCCCTGCCGAGCGGGATCACCGCCGTCCCGTACGGTGTGCCTGACGACTAGGCCGAATGCGACACAATGGTCCCTGGAGTCAGAGAGGGGGCCAGATGGGATGGGATGTCTGGCTGCTTCTCGGGGCTGGAATCGTCATCTCGGCCATCCTCGCGGTGCGGGTCGCCCACCGGAGCGGGCTGCCGAGTCTCCTCATCTTCCTGGGCTTCGGCCTGCTCGTCGGCGAGTCGGGCTTCGGGCTCCAGTTCGAGAACCCTGAGCTCGCCCAGCAGATCGGCCTGGTCGCCCTGGCGATCATCCTTGCCGAAGGTGGTCTGACCACCAACTGGAACCACGTCAAACGTTCCATCCCGACCGCGCTGGTGCTGGCCACCGTCGGGGTCGGGGTGAGCATCGTGGCCGTCGCCGTCCCGGTGCGCCTGCTGCTCGGCATGGACTGGCGGACCTCGCTGCTGCTCGGCGCGATCCTCGCCTCCACCGACGCGGCGGCCGTCTTCTCCGTCCTGCGCCGCCTGCCCCTGCCCCCGCGCCTGGCGGGCGTCCTGGAGGCCGAGTCCGGCTTCAACGACGCGCCCACCGTCATCGCCGTCATGCTGCTGAGCGCCGGCACCTCGCCCAGCCTGGGGAGCGCGCTGCTGCTGGTCGTCTTCGAGCTGGCCGTGGGCGCGGTCGTCGGCCTGGCGGTCGGGCCCGTGGGGGTCTACGCGCTGCGCCGCATCGCGCTGCCGGTCTCCGGCCTGTATCCGATCGCGGTGCTCGCGCTGGCGTTCGTCGCCTACGCCGGCGCCGTGCTCCTGCACGGCAGCGGCTTCCTGGCGGTCTACCTGGCCGCCCTCGTCATGGGCAACTCCCGGATGCCGCACCGGGCCGCCTCCCGCGGCTTCGCCGAGGGCGTGGCCTGGCTGGCCCAGATCGGCCTGTTCGTCATGCTCGGCATGCTGGCCAGCCCGTCGGAGATGCCGTCGGCGATCGTCCCGGGCCTGGTGGCGGGGCTGATCCTGGTCGCGGTGGCCAGACCGCTGTCGATCATCGTCTCGGCCCTCCTCGTACGGCTGGCCCGTCTCGGCCGGCTGAACTGGCGGGAACAGGCGTTCCTGTCGTGGGCGGGGCTGCGCGGAGCGGTGCCCATCGTGCTGGCCACCATCCCCTGGGCCGCCCACTCGGTGGCCGAGGGGACCGCCAAGTTCGTGTTCAACGAGGTCTTCGTCATCGTCGTCGTCTACACCCTGTTGCAGGGGCCGACGCTCCCCTTCGTGGCGAAGGTGCTCGGGCTCTCCACCCCCGACGAGGCCCGCGACCTGGAGGTCGACTCGGCCCCGCTGGAGGAGCTCAACGCCGACCTGCTGCAGATCAAGGTGCCGCCGACCTCGAAGCTGCACGGCGTGGAGATCTTCGAGCTGCGGCTGCCCACCGACGCCCAGGTCACGCTGATCGTCAGGGAGGGCCGGACGTTCGTCCCCTCCGACTCCACCCGGATCAGGGTCGACGACCAGCTCCTGGTCGTGACCACCGCCGCCTGCCGGGACCCGGTCGAGCGGCGGATCCGGGCGATCAGCCGCCGGGGCAAACTCGCCGGCTGGTTCGGCGAGTTGGGCGCCTGAGCCCGGCGGACCAGCCCCCCCGGATCCGGCGGATCGGGGTACCCCGATCCAGCGGACCGGACCTCCGGATCGGGCGGGTCGGGGTACCCCGATCCGGCGGGCCGGGC
This sequence comes from Streptosporangium sp. NPDC048886, assembly GCF_055586905.1. Lineage (NCBI taxonomy): Bacteria > Bacillati > Actinomycetota > Actinomycetes > Streptosporangiales > Streptosporangiaceae > Streptosporangium > Streptosporangium sp. NPDC048886. The sequence goes on along the minus strand of NZ_JBVJHH010000064.1, from coordinate 20,997 downwards.
ACCCGATTTTGGGGGGACGAACCCCTGGTCGGCACCTGATCCGACTGGAATGCGACAGCTTCGACTCGCGTTTAAGCTTGTCGGCTGCGTACCATTAGCAGTCGCGTCTATAGAGTGCCAATCGGCGCGGACCAACGAGGAGGATCGCGTGCCCACCTACCAGTACGCCTGTAGTGCATGCGGCAACGAGTTCGACATCGTCCAGAAGTTCTCCGACGACGCGCTCACCGAGTGCCCGAAGTGCTCGGGCGAGCTCCGGAAGGTGTTCTCCGCGGTCGGCATCGTCTTCAAGGGCTCCGGCTTCTACCGGACCGACAGCCGCTCCTCGTCCACCAGCACGGTGAGCTCCGCGAGCACGAGCTCCTCGTCGGGCTCGTCCGGCTCCTCGGGGTCGTCCGGCTCGTCGACGGAGTCCGCGTCCTCGTCGTCATCGACGTCCTCGAAGACCGCCAGCAGCCCGGCGCCCGCGGCCTCCTGAGACCCCCTCCCCGGGGCCGGCCCAGCCGCTCCGGGAGTCGGGCCGAGCGCTCCGGCGGACAGGCCGGCCACCGAGCCGGCCGGGCGGCCGTTCCTGCGGACAGATCAGCGGCCCGGACAGGCAGGACAGCCCGTCCGGGGAGAGCCCGACACCGCGCTCCTGAGACCGGTTCAGCCGCTCCTGCGGACAGACCAGCGGCCCGGACAGGCAAGGCAGCCGCCCGGAGAGCCCGACGCCGCGCCTCTGAGACCGGCTCAACCGCTCCCGGGCGATCGGCCGCCGAGCCGAGCAGCTCCTGGGGCTCGGGGTGCCCGCCGGGGTCCCAGCCGCGGATCGGCCGTCCGAGCCCTTCACGGGCCTCCGCGACCAGCCGGTCGGCCACCTGCCCGCCAGCCGGGGCCGGCTCCAAGACGCTACCGCCGACCAGCGGTTCCCACCGAGAGCGGTCAGAACGTCACACTTGACGATCTGGTTATCCACAGGCTCAGTGCTTTATCCACAGGAAGGGGATCGCCCTCCTCCGGAGGCGTCCATGACGCTAATCTCGGCGCCATGGTCACTCGCGCGGATATCGGAGTCATCGGCGGCTCGGGCTTCTACTCCTTGCTCGACGACGCCACGGAGGTCGAGGTCTCAACCCCCTACGGCCCGCCCAGCGACGTCGTCACCGTCGGCAGGATCGGATCGCGCCCGGTCGCCTTCCTGCCCCGCCACGGCCGCGACCACCGCTTCCCGCCCCACCGCATCCCCTACCGCGCCAACCTGTGGGCGCTGCGCTCCCTCGGCGTCCGTCAGGTGCTCGCCCCCAGCGCCGTCGGTTCCCTCCGCCCCGAGCTCGGCCCCGGCACCCTGGTCATCCCCGACCAGCTCGTCGACCGCACCTCCGGCCGCGCGCAGACCTACTACGACACCGGCGGCGTCGTCCACGTCGCCTTCGCCGACCCCTACTGCCCGGCCGGCCGCGCGGCGGCCGCGTCGACCGCCCGGTCCTCCCGGTGGGATCTGGCCGACAGTGGCACCCTGGTCGTCATCGAGGGCCCCCGCTTCTCCACCCGCGCCGAGTCCCGCTGGTTCACCGCCAACGGCTGGACGATCGTCGGCATGACCGGCTTCCCCGAAGCCGTCCTCGCCCGCGAGCTGGCCCTGTGCTACACCTCGCTGTCGCTGGTCACCGACCACGACGCCGGGGTCGAGGTCGGCGAGGGGGTCACCCACGAGGAGGTCCTCGCCTTCTTCGCCACCAACGTCGCCCGCATGCGCACTCTCGTCACCGACATCGTCACCGCCCTGCCCCAAGACCGCACCTGCCCCTGCGGCACCGCCCTGGACGGTCTCAAACTCCCCTTCGACCTCCCCGAATAGCCGCCGCCTCCCGACTCCCCTTCTCCCATTCCCCTCCACCGGATGTCGGGCGTCCCCTCCACCGGATGTCGGGCACCTCACCCCCGCCGTCATCCGGCGGTGGCGCCCCGCCGTCCCTCGCCCCGCCGATGGCAGGCTCCGCCCGGCCCGTACGGCGGGCGCCCCGCCGCCACCCCCGCCCCGCCGTACGGCGGGCACCTCGTCACGGGCTCCGCGCCGCCCGGCTCTCCCTGCCTGCTATCTGCTGCCTGTTCCCTCGCAACGGGGCATGGAGCGCAAGGGCACAACGGAGTAATGGAGTAATGGAGCCAGTCATGCGTGCCTTCCGCCGTCTCCTCGGCCGTCGCCACCGCCTCATCGCCGCCGTCGTCGCCGCCCTGGCGATGGCGTGCGCCCTCATCGGGCTGCGGCCGGACACCGCGTCGGTGACCGTCCTCGCCGCGGCCAGAGATCTGCCCGGCGGCACGCTGGAGGCCGCCGACCTGAAGGCGGTCGCGCTGCGGCCCGACACGGTCCCCGACGGCGTGGTACGGCCCGGCGCCCCGGTCGCCGGGAGGGTCCTGGCCGGCCCCATGCGCCGCGGGGAGCCGCTGACGGACGTCCGCCTGCTCGGCCCCGGGCTGCTGGCCGCCCACGGCCCCGGAACGGTCGCCACCCCGGTCCGCGTCGCCGACCCCCAGACCGCGCGGCTGCTGTCACCCGGCGACGTCGTCGACGTCCTGGCCGCCTCCTCCACCTGGGAGGGCGCCGCCCCCGCCCGGACCGTGGCCGAAGACGTCACCGTCATCACCACCCCGGACGGGGAGCCTGACCGGGGGGCGCTCATCGTGCTGGCCACCACCTCGGAACAGGCGGTCCGACTGGCCTCGGCCCAGGCCGGCGGGCACCTGTCGATCACGATCAACCATCGCGGACGATAGCCGCCGGCCGCCTCCCCACTTCCCGCCGGGCTCTCCCGCATCCGGATGGGCCCTCCACGCCCCCGGCCGGTCACACCCCCGGCCGGTCACACCGGTGGCGCGGACCCCCACGGCAGCGAGCCCCTACGGCAGGGAGCTCTGCAGCAGCGCGTCTACAGCAGAGAGCTCTAAAGCAGGGAGCCCAGCTTCGGGTCGTACTCCCAGTGCCAGGGCTCGAACGGGCTGATGTAGGCCCACTTCGGGTGGAACCAGCCGAACTTCTTGCCGTTGGCCTCCAGCCAGTTGAACTGGGGCGACCGGAAACGCTCCACGCCTCCGCACAGGTCCACGGCGAGCCCCAGGCCGTGGTTGCTGCGGCCCGGGACCGCGGCGAAGCCCGGGCGGCGGTAGTAGACCGACTGCTGCTCGGCCAGGTTCCGGTAGCTGTCGGTCACGCACATGGGCCTGCCGAACTGCCGCTTGTACGCCTCGTTGAGGCTGATGAACGACAGCGCCGCGTCTCCGCGCAGCTCGTTGCCCCGCTGCTGGAGCGGGCACAGGTAGGCCTTGGGGATCAGCCCGTTGGCGAACTCGTTCGCCGACAACGCCTTGGTCGGGGCACAGCCCTCCGCGGGCTGTCCTCCCTTGTCGACCTTCACTCCCAGCTTCACCAGAGCCTGGGTCAGCGATTTCACGATCTTGCTCGAACGGACCCTGAGCGTCTCGATCTCGGCGCCCATCTGCGCCTCCGACAGCAGGGTGCCCGCCCGAAGCTCCTGCGCCTCGGCGGCCAGCCGCTCGCGCTCGGCCTGCAGGCGGCTGCTCTCCTGGAGGATCTGGTCGCGCTCGGCCACGATCTGGGAGACGGCCGCCATGGCCCGCAAGGTCGACGCGTCGGACGCGCCGGACAGGAAACCCGCCACGTCGCTGCCCATGGTCTGGTGCTGGTAGAGCTGCCCGACGATATCCGACAGCGGCTGCCGCACCTGGGCGAAGGCCCTCTCGGCGGCCTGCAGCTCGCGCAGCTTGGCGGTGAGCTCCTTCTGCGAAGCCTGGATCTTGGCGCGCCGCTGCTCCAGGGCCTTCGTCGCGCCCTCCAGATCCTTGGACGCCTTCTCCGCCTCACGGCGCAACTCCGTGAGGTTCACCGGCTCGCGCCGCAGCCCGCCGAGGTTCGCGGACTCACCACGCGCCCCGGCCAGGCTCGCGGACTCGCGGCTCGGCATGGCATGGCTCGTGGATCCGCGGGCGGCGACGGGCTGGACCTCCGCCGACGCCCGCTGCGCGGCAGCGGCCCCCGGCAAGAGGGAAGTCATGGTCGCGACAACGGCGATCAGACCCGCTGATCGACGAGGTGGCACTTTCGACCCCTCCGTTTGCGAACTCGTGACCTGGGTCAGGCACGCACGTTACTACAGCTGGCTGAGTGCCCGGGCCGGGCCCAGCGCAGCCGATATGCGTTGAACACCCCATTTAGCGGCCCACCCCTCAGGCCTCTCGCCCCTCTTGCTCCTTACAGACCTCCCACAGCCAGGTATCCCGCCACTCCCCCGGACAGCCGAACCCGCCCTCCGTCCGCGCCGGCTGCGGCGGCGTCCGCCTCGCCTGAGGCGGCTCGGACCGCCGGGGCACCACCTTCCGTACGACGTCAGGGACGTCCACCGGAGCGGCGTCCGCCGCCGAGCGCCGCACGTCGGCCACGGCCGGGGACGTCCATCCCCCGTACGCCTGGACCGGATCCGGGGAAGGAGAAGGCGAGGGAGGAGGCACCAACCTCGGCTTCAGGATCACATCCCGGCCGGGCTCCACCACCGGCGCCACGACGGGCCCGCCCCCCTGAGCCACCACCCCCCGGGGCCCCACCTTGGCGACGTCCCCCCGGAGGACCCGGTCATATCCGGTGAGCTCGGCCACCAGAAGACCGCCCGCCAGAAGCGCGGGCGCGAGCATCGCCCCACACAGCACCAGCGGCCGCAGCGCGCGATGCCCTCGGATACGCTTCCGTCGCCGTTCAATCACGGAGCGTGACATTAGCCATCCCAAACCCCGGATCTGTGCCCACTTGCCGCCCTTTTACCGCAGCTCAGCGAAGCGATAACCCGTCATCCACCCCCCACCCACCCTCCGACCGCACACGCACTCGCCATTTTCGCTACTCTTACCTGTAGCCCCTGCCTCCGTAGCTCAGGGGATAGAGCACCGCTCTCCTAAAGCGGGTGTCGCATGTTCGAATCATGCCGGGGGCACCTAGTTGACCTTGTGGTTTGCCGTACGACCTGGGCGTTCTTCCCGGGTACGGCTTCCACCGCGTGCAGCCGTAGGCCACCGATCGCAGCCCTGACTCACTGGTCACGGTCTATTCACGGGTTGATCTTGTGAGCGTTTGGCCAGGTCACATTGGACGAGGACACCTCAAGCCCTCAAGATTTCCCGCGTCGCCGACGCCGTTTCGCGACTGATTGCGATCATGACCACTACCTTGTCCTCATCGATGTGGAGAACAGGCAGAACAAGGACGACGATGATCCAGGTGAGTCAGGCCGATATCGCATGGTTATACGACATCGAGGTTTTGGGACAGGCGTGCAGTCTGACGTTCATCCGCGGAATCGACGAAGTCGAGGCACTGCGACGAGCGGGCGCCGACGAGAGCGATATCGACCTGTTCACGAGTAGCGAGTGCCCGCTGCCTGAGGCCGTACGCGCGTGGCGGTCCGGCGAATGGACCGTGGTCATCGAAGCATCCGATGAACGACTGTTCGACCCCAAGATCATGGACGCACTCTCGGCGGAAACCGAAGCAATCATGATCTTTTCCAACGTCAATGCCTGGAGTCGCTTTGTGTACCTGGCCAACGGCGAGACGGTGACCTCCTTCGACCCAGTGAGTCCGTACTGGCGCCAGGGAAGCGACCCTAATCGGTTCGTCGAGGAAATGCGCGCCGCAGGATTCGACCCCGACACCGATCCTGCGGACGTCGATTACAACATCAGCTCACCTGGATTCAAGGGACTGTTACTCCTCACCGCCCGTCTCGCCAGCGTCGTCCTGACTCCGGAAATCTTCCACGGTCCGCTTCCCGGCGCCTGTGTGAAGCCGTAGACCCCCGGAAACGCGGAAAGCCGACCGAGCCTTGTGTCTCAGTCGTCGGCGGCGACCAGAAGCGACAAGCTCCGGGCGTCATGGTCGATGAGGACCAGTTCATGGAACTCGGTGTGGACTCCACCCCAGTCGTGGAACGCCGCACGGCCGAGATCTTTGAGCTGATACCTTCCGCCGGCTTTCGTGATCAGCGGACGAACCTCACGGTCCAGCCGGGCGGACAGAGCTGCGGGAAGAGCTCCGAATTGTTCCGCCCAACTGCGCAAAGTGGCGTTCGCGCTCACTTCATCGACTTGCGCATACGCGTCCAAGCTCAGGTTCCGCAGCCAGTAGGGGCCGTGGCGGAGCCCGTCGGCCTCGGCTCCTCCTCCGGCGTAGTCGTCTCGGTACTGCTCATGCCCGATCAGCTCCGTCAGCAGGTGAGCATCGTCGGCTTCCGGCAGGGACAGCCCAAAGCGCTTGATGTCGACCCAGCGGTGCCCATGATCCTTAAAATGGAAATCTCGAAAGTTGATGAAAGTCTGATCGTGATACGTGAGGGCTTCTTGCACGCCTCAACGATAGAAGCAGCCGAATCCGTTGATCCGGCCGCTCCATCCATCTCAGGTCGTACGGCAAGCCTCATGTCGCCAGGGCTTTGGTGATCTGCCCGTTCGCGCGAGCACGCTGTCCTTCGATGCACTTCGCATAGACACGAAGAAGTACGTCAACGCCATGTCCGGCGCGTTGGGCCACTTCAGTCGGCGGAACGCCTGCGTTCAGCCAGAGGGAGACCGCAGCGTGCCGAAGGTCGTACGGGCGGGCCGCCAGCGGAGAGGCGATCTGTTCGACGGTGAACGTCAGCCGCCGGGCTTCCTGCCAGACGCCGGAATACGCCGAGGAGGAGAAAGGCCGGCCTTTGCTCGTGCGGAAGAGCCTGCCGTCCCTCTCGGCACCGTGCTTCTCGATGTGCTCGCGGAGGATCGCGACGAGGACAGGAGGGATCGGGATCTCCCGAGTGTCGTCTTTGGCTCGGTGCTTGAGACCGCGTTCGTCGTGGGTCTCCCCCGTGTTCGTCCACCGCTTGTTCGCTTGCGGACATGCTTTCTCCAGGGTGATCAGGCCCCAGCCCTGAGCGGGAAGATCGCAGTTCTGCCGACACAGCCCCGAGGCTTCTTCAGGGCGGAGCGCCGCGTAGTACATGCAGGCGAACATGGCGACCATCCGGGGACCGCGCGTCCAACCCACGTGCTTCACGGCATCGAGCAGCGCCCGCACCTGATCCGGGTTGACCACCGTTCGAGGATCGACCGTTCCGGTGTTTTTCGGAGGCTTCCACTTCACCGCGTGCAGCGGGTTGGCGGACAACTTCTTGAGTTCCACCGCAGATTCCATCATGTGATGGAGCACGGCCCGCTTGCGCCGTACCGTGTTGGCCGCCGCCGGCTCACCGTCGAAACGGAGGGCAATCGCGTCGAGGGCTGAGCGGATCACAGCCGGTTCCAACAGGTCGATGAGAGGCAAGGACGACGCTTCAAGCCAGCTGAACGCCGCTTTGTGCTCGGGCCGCAGTTCGCCGCGCCGTCGGTCGGGCAGGAAGGCGTACTCCCGCAGTACTGCGCGGAGATCCTCGTCATCGGGCCTGCCCGGAAGATCGTTCGTGAGCACGGGCACGAGAGACAACAAGGCGTACGTCATCGTCTCCCGGGTTCGGGCCGCCGAGTGGATCCAGCGGGTCGCCATGTACGACCGCGCAAAGTCGAAGAAGGTCGGCCCGGAGTCAGCCCCTGAGGTGGCCATCGACTCGGGAAGGCCGGTCGCAACGTCGAACGGCTCTCCCTTCTTGGCGGCCTGCCGGAGGTCCGAGAGGAAGTTCTCGGCGAGGGCCTTGGTCTTGAAGGTCTTGGACTTCTCCTTGGGGCCCACCTTCCATCGGACGATGTAGGACAGCGTCTTGCCTGAGGACTTGCGGCGGAGATCCCAGATCTTCACGTCATACGAGACGTTCATGCCGCCTCCCGGAGGGTGTCCAGCCAGGCCGCGAAGTCGCTCCGCCAGACGCGGATCTCTCCGTTGGGCAGCTTGATGCACTTGGGCGCGTGGCCAAGTTCGCGCCAGCGGTAGAAGGTCCGGCGGGAGAGCCCGCCCAGCTCGTCGAGTACCTGAGGAACGGTCAGCAACTCGTCACGCCGACTCATCGGCGTCACCTCCGAAGTCCGGAGGGACGGCGAGAGGGATTCCGGTAAGTGCACTTACCAGAAGTGCGTCACTAACCGAGAAACCCTTGCCCGCGTACTCCCAGTTGGCGATCACGAGAACGGTGTCCTCCTCGAAGAAGGGCAGGCGTCCGGTCCCGATCTCTTCGGTGCGGGCGTAGTCGCGGCGTTCGTCGCGGATGGAGCCCATGGTGGTGGAGTAGTGCCGGGAGCGGGTGGAGAAGTGGCCGTGAAAGCCCAGCATGTGGGCCCACTGGGCGAGGCGGAGGTCGGCCAGTTCGTCGAGTTCCCCGAGGCGTAGGCATTCGGCGATGAGGCGGCGGGGGTGGTCGCGGAGGTTGAAGGCTTGTAGGTCGTCGAGGGGGTTGATGCGCCGGTCCAGGGTGCCGACGCATTCGGCGGCCTTGGTGGCGTACTTGGCGATGTAGCCGGCCACGGCCTGATCCGACAGCTCACCGTCCATGGTGATCTCGCGGATGTCGAGCTGTCGCCCCCAGCGCAGGACGCGCGAGGGGTCGTCACCAGTGGCGGGGACAGTGGCGGTCACTGCTTTGACGGCGTGCTTGACGGCGTGCGTCAGCATTTCGGCCGTTGCCCAGGACGGGGGCGACGAGGTGGGTCCGTCGGGGCCGTCGAGGCGGATAACGGCGTGGAAGTGGACAACGCCGCGCTTTTGGTATTCGGCAACCTTGGCGAAGGAGATCGTCAGGTGCTGGCGGAGCTCCCGCAGGGTCAGGCCCGCGGTTTTGGCGACGCGGCGGCGCAGGGCGTCGGTGACGTACTTCCACAGCTGGGGAGCGAGTGCGTTGAACAACACGCTGCCGGAGTAGTCGTAGCAGTCCGGGCACAGCGGCTCCCCGAGACAGGACTCGTCGGCGCCGTGCCGGGCGGTGCAGGACATGACCTGCCCGTGCGGGCAGGTCTCGGCGTCGCGGCGGGCGTGGCAGGGCAGGGTCTTGCCGTTCTTCGCCCGCCAGGTGTGGACGACTCCGAAGGACGGCGCGGTGAGGGTGACGAACAGGCACGGGTGGGTGGTAACCGAGGTAGGGACGCCCTTGCCGCCGACCAGGCCCGCGCGGATGAGCTGGTAGGTGTCGGCGCGGTAGACCTCGGCGCAGGCCGGGCACCGGGACGCCCGCCGGGTCTTGCACGGCAGGCGAAGCACGCCGTCCGGTTCACCGGTGGTGGTGTAGCTGTGCAGGAGCCGGCCGGTGGCGCGGTCGACGTGCAGGACGCGGCCCCGCATGTGGATGGGCTGGCGGCACCCGCCGGTGGCGCGGAGTTGGGCGGCCCAGCGGGAGTACTGGGGATCGTTGAGGCGGGTGATCATGCCTGCGATCGCGTGCGGATTGGGGTGGGTTGTGGGCAAGATGGTCTCCTCCTTTCACTCGTACGGGTGAGGGGGGATGGCCCCCGACCTGGCAGGCGTCTTGGCGGATGTACGGCCAGGCCGGGGGCGCCGGTCTCAGCAGAAGCCGAGGCCGTCGCAGTGCTCACAGGTGTCGCCGTAGCTGTCGACTCCGGTGCCGCCGCAGTGGCAGCACCGCCACCGCTGGGGCGAGATCGCGACCGAGGTCACCTGCTCATCGGGCGGGTCAGAACCCATGGGGTGGTTCGCCGGCGGCGCCGTCCCGGGCGGCGGCGAGGATCGCCGTCACCTCGAAGTGAATCGGCCCGAAGCATCGGGCGGCGGTGTAGAGCCCGTGCGGCAACAGCCGCGGGTCGACCTTCGTGCCGAACAGTGCGGCGATCCGGTCGACCTCGGCGCGCAGGCCGGTGTCGGTGCTCTGCTCGGGGTAGTAGGTGATGATCGTCGGGTCGGTCGGGACGGGGACGGCGGGAGCAGTCTCCATGAAGGCGGCCAGATCCCGAAGGCCGTGGATGAAGGCGGTACGTCGCTCGGCGTCAGTGGACATGGATGGTTCTCCTTTCACAGGGCGTCCGACACGGTGCGCAGGTGGCGCAGCAGGTCGGAGGCCAGTTGATGGGACACGCCCAGACGGGCGCGCAGGGTGTCGCGGCTGATCGGCTTGCCCTGCGCGGTCTGGTATTCCTCGGCCACGCGTCGGGCGTAGTCGAGGAGCTCTGAGGACGGCCCGTCCTGTTCGGCGGGGACGGGTGTGGGAACCGGAGCCAGTTCGGGGACGATCTCCCGGACGGAGGACGAGGCCGGGGACGGCTCGGGACGGGGAGCCGAGGCGCGGCGTTCCAGCATGGAGACCGCGACGAGGAACGCGCCGGCCGGAGTCGCGGCGGTGATCCAACCCCATGGGGACGGATCGGCTTGGTTGAGGTTGGCGGCCAGAGACAGGACGATTCCGGCGACCAGGACGAGGGTCGGCCAGGAGATCCGGCCGTCCCGGACGCGTCCGGTCTTCTTGTCGCGCTGGCGTTCGCGGGCGGCCATGACGCAGGTGAGGTCGACGCATACGGCGATGGCCCAGGCCATCCAGCCGGACTGGCCGTGCTCGGTGGCGGTGTCGCGGATGTGGGTGAACGATCCGGCACCCGCGATGGCGGCCAGGACCAGGATCGGCCCGGCGTCCAGCAGCCGACAGGCAAGGCGTCGCATCGTGTCCCCCTTTCAGCAAGTCAGGCGTTGAGCAGTTCGGCCAGGTCAGGCTCGGTGACCTCACAGGCGTGGACGCCTGCGGTGATCTCGGCCCAGGACGGGGCGAGGTCGGCGTACATCCGGGCGGCGTGTTCGGCGGCGGTCTCGGAGACATGAAAGGAGCGGGCCCGGTACCACTGGCCGTCCTGGCTGGCCACGATCGCTACCCCCGGTGTCTCGGCGGCGATGGCGCGGGCGGAGATCAGGGCGGCCGGGTCGAGGTCACCGAGGGTCATGGTCGCGGTCTCGGGATCGTTGACCCGATGGCAGATCCGCCCCGAGCACTGGGCGCGCAGCGCGGTGACCCCGGGACCAAGGTCGGAGCCGATCCGCTGGCCGCAGCAGAACAGATAGATCCCGAACGCCCGTCCGAGCTGGGCCACTCGGAGCAGGGCCGTGGAGGTCTTGGCGATCTCGTCTTTCTCGCTCTTGTCGGCCATCAGGTAGAGCTCGGCCAGCTCGTCGACCAGGACCACGACCGACACCGGCCGCACCGCCGGAGGGAGCTGCCAGATGTTGCGGGCACCCGCCGTACGGCACAGGCCCATCCGGCCGAGCATGAGCGCTACCAGATCTCCGAGCAGGCCGACCGACTCGGTGCGGGTGGTGGCCAGTGCCGACAGACGAGGGCCGTATGGGGTGAACTCCACGCCGCCCTTGAGGTCGAAGCCGACCAGCGCGACCGGTTGCGGAGCCAGGCCGACGATGAGGGCGTTGGCGAGGTTGGACTTGCCGGACTGGGTTGCTCCGGCGTTGAGCCAGTGCGGGACGGTCCGGAAGTCAATCACCCAGGGCTTGCCGGTCTCCAGGCGGCCTACGGTGACCTTGAGCAGTTCGTCGGACGGCGGCAGCCGATCGACCCGGACGAGCGGATCTCGGATCGTGGCAGCCAGGATGACCCGTCCGGGACGTGGGGACGACACCCGGACGGCGTGCACGCCCCAGGAGTGCGCAAGTCGTTCGGCGACTTGGCTGTAGTCGTCGGGGATCTGACCCTCCAACAGGTGGAGGGTGACGCACCAGCCGTGCCGGGTCGGCAGGGGCAGCCACATCCATGGCGTGGTGTCGACCGCGACCCGGCGGAAGCGCCGCCGTACCTTCACGGTTCCGGTGGAGACCAGCGCGCCGGGGGTGAGGGTGAAGGCCCAGCGCGCCCGTTTCTTGGTCAGCCCGCAGCCGAGGGCGACCTTGCGCCAGGAGGCTCGGACGCTGAGCGCGGTGAGCGGGTAGCCGGCCACCAGCCAGAAGGAGCGGTGATGGAAGCGCTGCCAGGCCCAGAGCACGACCAGCGTGCAGGCCAGGGCGAGGAGCAGCAGCCGCAGGAGGTCAGGCATCGCTGCCTCCCCCTGGCTTGCCGGAGACAGGGACGATCGAGGCCGCCTTGTAGCTGATGCCCCAGCGGGAGGTGCCGTTCTGCGGGATTTCCCAGACGTAGCCGACCATGCTGGTCGGTACGACGTCCTGACCTGGCGCGATCGGCGGTTCTCCGGAGGTTCCGACCTTGACCAGTTCGATCCGGCCGAACTCGTCCTCGGCGAGCAGGACGGACTCGTAGACCTTGTTGCCGTCCTTGTCGGTCTTGATCTTTCCGGTGTCCTGGTCGACGACGCGGGGACGGGCGGCTTTGACGCAGGTGAAGCGGAGCCGGTGGGTGTCGACGGGGATCGGGATGGTGCGCATGAGTAGACCTCCTTGTTCGTCTCGGTCAACATAGTCAACCTAGTTAGCCTGGTTGTCAACGTTCTCGTAGTTGGCTTGGTCGCGTCTTTGTGCTGAACTAGAGAGCACGCGCGACGGAAGATGGGGCGGATGGTCAAGAACACCGGGCGGCCCGGCTACCTGCAGATCGCCGATGACCTGCGTGAGCAGATCCGGCGCGGTTCCCTCGCCCCCGGTGACCCGCTGCCCTCCACGACCCAGCTCGCGACGACGTATGACGCCTCGCTGAGCGTGGTGAAGCTGGCTGTTGGGGTCCTACGGGCCGAAGGGCTGGTCATCGGCCAGCAGGGCAAGGGCGTCTACGTCCGTGAGGACGCCACCCCGGCCCTGCCGGCCTCCGATGAACTCACTGAGATCCGCGCCACGCTGCGTGACCTGTCGCAGCGGCTGGAACGAGTGGAATCCCAGCTCGCCGAGCGCGAGTAGCACACTCATCCCCGTACGTGGCAGCCGGTGACTCGCCGTGCCAGGCCCGCTGCCCTGCTCGGCGGGACGTCGGCCAGGCGCATCCGTCGGTCTTCCTGACGCATCCCGACCAGGACGAGCACGTAGCCGACGGCTACGGTCACACTCAGCACGAGGCCGATGATCAGGGGGATCGCGGTCACGTCCAGATCACCCCCGCCTCGACGATGCCGCGCGGACGGTTGGCCGGACGCCGGGTCTGGCCGCTCCTCTTGCCGACCGTCCTGCGCCTGGCCGCCTGACGCCTCACCCACCGGTCCCGGGCCTGGCATTTGAGGCAGCGGAATCGCCCCCGCTCCAGGGCCGCGCCGCACTCGCAGGCGGGGGTCTCGTCGATCGGCTTGATGTAATTGATCACTGTCGACTCTCCTCTCGGTCGCTGCCGGTGGTGCCTTGCGATACCGAGAGTGCGACAAGGAGTTAGGACGTGATCACTACAGGATGGGACATGTTCAGGACGTCCGGTCTACGATTGCCAGGTCCCCGGACGTCCCCTCTACGGGCAGGTGAGATGGCGAACGAGCGGCTACGGGTAGCCCTTCTCGAACACGGCACCACCGTCGACGCGCTGGCTGAAGCTGTCCGGGTCGATGCCAAGACCGTGGAGCGGTGGATCACCCAGGGCCGCATACCGTACCGAAAACACAGATTCGCGGTCGCCAAACTCCTCGGCGTGGAAGAGGCCTACCTGTGGCCGGACGCGCTGACCCCCAAACAGGCCGCAGCCGTCTCCGGAAGCGAACTTGTCACCGTCTACCCGCACCGCTGGGCCGTACCCAAGGACACCTGGGGACGTCTGTTCTCCGCGGCCCAGGAGGAGATCGGCGTACTGGTCTACAGCGGCATCTTCATCGCCCAGGACACCGGCATCATGCGCACCTTCGCCGAGAAGGCCAAGGCCGGTGTGCGTGTCCGTATCCTGCTCGGCGACCCGGACGCGCTCGAAGTCGCCCAGTGCGGCGCGGACGAAGGCGTCGGCGACGGCATGGCCGCGCAGACCCGGATGGCCCTGATGCTCTACCGGCCGCTACAGCAGGTCGAGGGCATCGAGATCCGGTTGCACCACACCATCCTGTACAACTCCATCTACCGCGGGGACGACCAACTTCTCGTCAACACCCACATCTACGGCAAGTTCGCCGCCGACGCCCCGGTCATGCACCTGCGCAAGATAGTGGGCGGGGACATGGTCTCGACCTACACCGACAGCTTCGAAGCCGTCTGGGCCGGCGCCGCCCCCGTAGAGTCCTGAGTCATGGCCCGCCGCATCGACTTCTACGACGACCCTGAGGCGCCCACGCCCAACAGTCTCGTCCCCTCGGTGAACGTCGTGGTCACCAACGACGCCGGGGACATCCTCATGATCCGCCGTAGCGACAACAACAACTGGGCCGTTCCAGGTGGAGCCATCGACCTCGGCGAGTCCCTGCCGCAGGCGGCCATCCGGGAGACGCTGGAGGAGACCGGCATCACGTGTGAAATCACCGGCTTGGTCGGCACCTACACCGATCCTCGTCATGTGATCCTCTACACCTCTGACGGCGAGGCCCGCCAGGAGTTCTCCATCGTGCTGACCGGCCGCGCGGTAGCCGGCGAGCCGACGCCGAGTGATGAGTCCCGCGAGGTGCGGTGGGTGCCCCGTGCTGAGGTCGACTCGTTGCTGATGGACCGCTCGATGCGGCTGCGGATCGGGCATTTCCTGGCCGAGGCCGCCGGGCCGTACATCGGTTAGTTAGGCCGGTGTCAGTTCCGCCATCTGCGACCAGCCGTCGCCGGGCACCTCGACATTGATGATCTCCGGTGTCTTCGCGATCACTTCGGGCATCCACGCCATGGCGGTCTTGAAGTGCTCGGAGCCCACGTGGGCCTCGCCCGCCGCCGATGAGGCGAACGCCTCAAGCAGAACGAACTGGTTGGGCGTCTCGACACTCCTGGACCATTCGAAGAAGACGTTACCCGGCTCCTGCCGAGTGGCCCGGGTGAAGTCGTCAACGAGCGAGAGCCATTCCTCGCTCCGCTCGGGACGGACGGTGAACTTGACGGCAATGAAGATCATGAGTTGGTTTCTTTCGCTGTGCTGAAGGTGCGTGCTCTCCGCGTGCGGGTGCCGCGCGGGACAGGCATGCGGCGCCATGACCACGATAAACGAGAGTCCGGTTGGCCGGCCGTCAGGGCGTCCTGGGCCCGGCCTGCCGTCAGCGGCCGGCCCGGCTATCTGGCAGAGCACCGTCGGCCAGCGCGGCCTGCACCGCCCGCACGGCTGAGGTGATGCACAGAGTCGCGTTGTTGATCGACCGGCTGACCAGATGTTCGGGGCCGTAGCGGGAGTGGATCTCCGCGAGCCGTGCGTCGACGTCCAGAGGGATCCCGTCCGGGCTGGTGGTCATGTCGCAGTAGGTCAGCGCCTCCACCAACTCGGGCCGTTCCTGATCGAACTCGGCGTTGAGCGCCTCCAGCAGGCCGCGCTCAGTCGCCTCATAGACCGCACACGAGTGATGCGCGACCAGCCGGACGAGCTGGTCGTCGGCCTGGTGGACGTCGCGCAGGTAGCGGGCGCCATCAAGCGGGTGGAAGCCGGTGTCGACCAGCTTGGGCGCATACCCAATGTCGTGCAGCCAGGCCGAGGCGGTCAGCAGGTCGGATTCTTCCCCGAGGATCGGCGCCAGCGATTCGGCGCGTGCGGCCACCCCTTGCGTGTGCGCCCACCGGCGCGGCAGCGGCTCGGCAAGGAGGTGTCGGGCCAGGTCACGCGCCCACTCAGCTTGTCCCATGCGGTTCACCATAGATGCCGGTCCCCGAAGTGAATCCAGAGTTGCGGACGAGACGTCTCAAGACGTCTCAGTCTGGCGCGAATTGAACAAATCGGCCCTTGCCGTGCGCTGCCACGATCAGCCCCTCGTGTCTCAGCTCGTCGAGAGCCTGGCGGACCGTGTTACGCGAGGCCCCGTGGTGTCTGCGCAAGGCCATCTCGCTCGGCAGCCTGGCGCCGGCCACGAGGGCCCCGGTACGGATCTGCTCCCGCAGGTCATTCGCGATCACCTGATACCGGTAAGCCGGACCCGTCTCCTGGTCGGGGTCGTTGACCACGCGTCCCCTGCCGGGCAGCGCGGTGATCAGCCCCTCGCCCTCCAATAGCGCCAGGCCGCGCCGGACGGTGCTGCGGGCTACCCGGAAGTGCTCGGCCAGGGCTGGTTCTGAGGGCAAGGTGCTTCCCCGGGGATACTCGCCGGCGGTGATCTGGGCGCGGATGCGGTCGGCGAGCTGGCGGTAGACCAGCCCGCCGGTCAGCCATCGACTCGTGGCGGCTCTCATCGGATCAGCCGCGGTACGCGTCTGCGATCTTGCCCACGTTGACGCTGAGTGCTCCCTGTTCGCCCTCGCGCCAGCCTTCGCGCGCGGCAGCGGCGATCCGCTCGGCGGCCTTCAGCAGATGCAGGGACGAGGTCCGCTCGTCGTGCTGATCACCCCAGTAGAACCAGTGGAACGCCATCTGCACGTACACGCGCCGGGTCCGGAAGTGCCGGTCGACGACCTCCAGGCAGGGCTGCCCGCCGCCGTCCACGATCAGGACCGTGGTGGTCTCATGCGGCCGGAGTTCGATCTCCAGAGCGGTGAGAAGGTCTTGTTGGTAGGCGCGCTGTCGCTCCCGTGCGGTCGTCATGCGGTGAACTCCCGTCGGTGTGGAGGGCAAGGTCCGGATGCTGGACCCCGTGCCGACGAGCTTCGTCCGCGTGGTCTTTTCCTGACACCACAACTAGGGGACGTCTAGGGACGTTTTATGTTAGCGTCGCAGGCAGTGCCCCTGTCACGGAAGGCGCCCCCATGAACGAGAACCTTCGCCACGCCCTCATCCGAGCACGGATACAACCCCTCGACGTCGCCACCCACTTGGCCGTCGACCCCAAAACCGTGAGCCGCTGGCTGAGCGGCCGGGTCCCGCACCCCCGCCACCGCTTGGCCGTCGCCGACCTCCTTCACGTCGACGAGGACGACCTGTGGCCTGAGAGCGTGCGCCAGCGTCGAGGGCTCTCTACCGAGATCAAGGCCGTCTATCCGCACCGCTGGGCCGTGCCGGCGGATGCCTGGCGCACGTTCTTCGAGTCCGCGAGTACGGAGATCGGCGTCCTCGTCTACAGCGGGCTGTTTCTCGCCGAAGACGCCGGACTACTGCGCATCTTGGCCGAGCGAGCGAAGACCGGGGTGAGGGTGCGCATCCTGCTCGGCGATCCCGACAGCCCGCATGTGGCAGCTCGCGGAGTCGAGGAAGGCGTCGGCGGCGACGTCATGGCCGCCCGAGTCCGCAACGCCCTCACCCTCTACCGTCCGCTCCGAGGGGTTGAGAGGATCGAGATCCGGCAGCATCGCACGGTGCTCTACAACTCCATCTACCGCGCGGACGACGAACTGATGGTCAACCTGCACGCTTACGGCACCCGAGCCCCTGAGGCACCCGTCATCTACGTGACACACACCGAGACTGACAGTACGGCGACGACCTACCTCGACAGCTTCGAACGCATCTGGACAGGCGCCGAAGCCCCAGCTCAGAAGTCCTGACGAGCACGACCAGCAAGATCGAAAGAAACTTATCTACTCGTCTTTAAAGGCGATCCGCCTACGGCGTCTCGCCGCGCGTCGGGCGGTCACTGGCCGCGCTGCGGCTCTTCGGCCGGTCGCGGCCAGCACCGCCCACGCGCCGACACCGGCGTTCGAGCCTCTTCCCTGGCCAGGCGCTCTGGGCCACAATTAATGCATCAGCGTTCTCGTGCTGGGCTAATGCCTGCACCCTCCTACCGAACAGCGAAATATGGCAATCACACAGCGCACAAGAAAACTCCTCTGGGCACGCAGCGCAAACATGTGCGCATTCAAGAATTGCGTACAAGAGTTGACTTCTACGCTTAATGAGCCGTCCAGTGAACTAAGTCGTCATATTGTGCTTGGCGAGGAAGCTCACATCGTCGCTCGCGAAGATAACGGCCCAAGAGGGAATCCCTCGATGCCTCTGAGTGAACGGGATTCATATGAGAATCTGATCCTACTTTGTCCAACTCACCACGCTGTGATTGATGAAGATCACGGAATTGGCTTCACTGTTGAAGAGCTAATCGCGATGAAGCGGTCTCACGAAGACATGATCGCCACACGGATGCGGGGAGACAGGGCAACGCAAACCGCTACCACGTCAATATTCGGTGATCTTAACCCGCGGGATCTTGGTGTGCAGAAAAGCTTGGTTCTCGATCGGAGAAGCCTAGATGAGCGGGACGCTCTCACGCCATATTTCCACAGAGATCACGACACGGCGCTATGGATAGAGATGGAGAGAAGTAAGGCCGAGGGTGTATCAAAGTTGATACTAATCGCGGGATCCTCGACCACAGGCAAGACTCGTGCTCTCTTCGAGGCAACACATTCACTACTCCAAGAGTGGAATGTTCACAGGCCGGATGACTCATGCGCTCTTCTCGAAACACTACAGTCTCCATTGCAAGATAATGTGATCATCTGGCTAGATGAAGCTCAGGTCTTTTTCTCGGGCGAGAGGCGTAGCGATATCGCGACTGCGTTGACCAGGGCGCTATCTGGCTCGCGAAAATTGATGGTCCTAGGAACCATATGGCGAGTGCCCTATCTAAATGAACTCATGGCCCGAGGTCGACTACCTGACACTAACGCCCAGATTCGCAGGCTACTCGAATCTCGATATACGACCATCATTGACGTGCCATCATCATTTACCAGTAATGAGATGGACTCTATTGAGGCGCTCGCTAAATCGGATACTAGGATCTCTATGGCCCTTAAGGCCGGAAGAAGCTACGGCCAGATAATACAGCATCTCACAGGAGGCCCAGAGCTGATTAATAAAATCAACGATGGCTCATCTTTTCACCCCCACGAGAAGGCGCTCATATACGCAGCGATAGATGCCAAACGAATTGGATACGGAAAAGCACTTTCAAGGGAATTTCTTGCCAAGGCTGCTGATGGCTATATGAGCCCTCGGGAGCGACCAGGTGAGGACGATTGGGCTGTTAGCTCACTAAGGGATCTTTCTCGCGGTTATCGAGAGGACGGGTCGCGCACTGACGTTCGCAACACATTGAGTGCCATCAACTCCCATAGAATGAGATCGGGATCCTCGAGAGAGCTCTATGTACCGAGCGATTTCATCGTGCAACACTATCTAGGGGTGCGCAGTTCCCAGCTCGGGCCTGCAGAGCTATGGGAGGCTCTTTGCGAGCACTCGCGCGATCCCTCAGATCTGG
Organism: Streptosporangium sp. NPDC048886; assembly: GCF_055586905.1. Lineage (NCBI taxonomy): Bacteria > Bacillati > Actinomycetota > Actinomycetes > Streptosporangiales > Streptosporangiaceae > Streptosporangium > Streptosporangium sp. NPDC048886. The sequence continues at coordinate 1,893 of NZ_JBVJHH010000064.1, read as the reverse complement.
GACAGATGGCAGAGTTTGCCTGGATCAGAGGGCTTTACCGATATAGCGCGATGCTTCACGCGAGATCGGCCGCTCAGGGCTCGTACAATAACCCCGGTCTTCTCGACGCGATGAAGTTCTGCGATCCCACCGATATCTCGCGCGCCGCAGACTGGGTAGCGGCACATATCGACATGTCCGATTTGCGTTCGGTCGGAAATTTTTTGGAGGAAGCGAGAGAATACAATCAAGATGACGTTATTCGGAAATTGTTGACTCGTTTGCCTAGAACCGGTTTGACTCAGGCCAAGCTATCCGACATCGGGGTCATTATCCACGAATTGTCCACGCCGGAAATGTTCTCAAGGCACGGCCGGCAGTTCGCCGTTGATTCACTGCAACATGTACAGATCGATAGCCTGCTGCACGCGGGCGTTCTCCTCAGCTATCTCAGGGAACCTGATCGGCTTGATCTGGCTGACCTAATAGCTTCACGTATCGCTCAAGAAGCAATCGTAGATACCCCTGTAGGTGTTGGCGCAGTTCTAGTCGGAATGAAAAGCCTCTCCCTTTCTGCACCCTTGGAGGCATTCGTCAAAAGGTTGATTGCCGAGTCGAATGTTCTAGACGTCGAAAGCGTCTATGGATTCCTTGGCTGGTGCGAATATGTAGACGATCGTGATTCGGCAACGAAATTCCTCGAAAGGGGGGTTGTCGAGCATCTTCCCATAAACGACCCGAGAGCACTGCTGGAGATATGCAAGATCCTTCTGAGGCTTAAGAGAGGCGACGATGCTCAGCGTTTGACGGATCGCGTACATGAGGCAGTGGATGTTAGCGATCCGGTTAGCATTGCGGATGCAATTTTTTTCATGGACAGTGTGCGCGCTTACGGCTTGAAGGGGCACTTGGTTGACGAAGAAGTACTTGTCAACGTGCCTCTCGGGGCTGCTCATGCCGCAACATATTTTCTGAGTACTCTCTCCCAGAGGGGAGGTCACGCACTGCTTTCTCGAATTCAATCGCGACACCCACTCCAGAATATCGAGCTGGGCGACGGTGCGGATGTAGCGAATCTCATGAACGTTCTACAAAATTTGAACTTCTATGCGGAAATCGAGCACATCCTCGGCCTCCATCCCGAAGTATCTGCAATTTATAGGACTCCGTTGGATGTGGCAATGATGCTGGAGACCTTGAGGTATTTGGGAGCCACCGATGCTATTCAGCGACTCCTTGATCAGGCTTATGAGACATCTATCAAGATCGACGTTTGGGAGAAGGCGCACCAATCCCTCCTTTGCGAGGAATTCCGCGCCTCTGGAGCAACGAAGTCCCTGGACAGATTTCTTAGAAGGTGTGCTAATGAAGGATGGTATGAGTTGGCGTTACAGGAGCAGCCGGCGCTCGCTGAAACCTTTCCATATGGTCGCGAGCCGGACGAAGCGCCTTCTCCCCGATGGGGATGGGCCGATGTGTGCCCACCAGAGTAGGCCTGTAGATCGCTTCCGGTGCTCAGGCGTTGGTGGTCCTACGGTTTTAGGTCTGCTTCGCATCTATCTGACGAGGGCACTTTGATCAGCGGGTTGGCTGCGGGACATACGCGGGATGATCGTACTTGTCATCCGAGCTCAGAGGTGCATTTCAGTAGGTCGGGCCAGATAGTCGAATCATTCTGCTCTCACTCTCCTAATGCGAGCTGTTTTGCTGCCGCGTGACTTCCGCTCCTCGGGCCTGGCGGCCCTGCGGTGCGGGTTCGCTTGTCATCGGGCACGATGGCTGATCACGGCATCGTGCTACTGAGCTTGAAAGGCTGGTGTTACGACGGGGTCGGCTTGTGATGGCCTGCGGCAATCGGCTATCCCGGAGGTATGAGGTATGCCGAGGGTGGCGGGCTGACCGCCGCGGAACGCG
>NZ_JBVJHH010000063.1:0-44207 GCF_055586905.1 Streptosporangium sp. NPDC048886 | reverse complement strand
GGCCGGGCTGGTGCAGGCCTTCCACGCGCTGGCCGCGCTGCCGTCGCCGGACGGGGTGTGCCTGCTGGTCACCGGGGACGAGGAGGTCGGGTCGCTGACCTCGCGCGCGCTGATCGAGGAGTCGGCGCGTGGTTGCGCGGCCGCGTTCGTGCTGGAGGCCAGCGCCGACGGCGGCGCGCTCAAGACCGCGCGCAAGGGCACCTCCAACTACGAGCTCGTGGTGCACGGCAGGGCGGCGCACGCGGGCCTGGAGCCTGCGATGGGGGCCAACGCCGGGATCGAGCTGGCCCACCAGATCCTCGCGCTCGGCGCGATCGCCGACCAGGTGAACGGCGGCTGTCCAGACGTTCCGACGGCGGAGACCCCACCCGCGGCCGCGCGTGGACTGCCCCTTCCCCCGGGCCCCGCGGCACCGGGAACGTCGTCCGCCGCGGCGGCGCCCGGCGGACCTGGCGGCCTCGGACCGGTCACCGTCACCCCGACGGTGCTGTCCGGGGGCACCACGACCAACACCGTGCCCGCGCTGGCCAGCGTGGAGGTGGACGTGCGGGTGCCCACCCTCGCCGCGCAGAACCGGGTGGACGAGCTGATGAAGGCCCTGTCCCCCCGGACCCCGGGGACCCGGCTGGAGGTCCTGGGAGGGCCGAACCGCCCTCCCCTGGAGGAGGCCTCGTCGGCCGGACTGTTCGCCCTGGCCCAGCGGATCGCCGCCGGCCTCGGGCTCGCCCCCCTCTCCGGCGTCGGAGTGGGCGGCGCGTCCGACGGCAACTTCACCGCGGGGATCGGCTGCCCCACCCTCGACGGGCTCGGCGCGGTGGGCGGCGGCGCCCATGCCGCACACGAGCACGTGGTCGTGGCCGAGATGCCCGGCCGTACGGCACTGCTGACCGGCCTGATCCGGGCGGTGCTCGGATGATCGGCGCCGCTGACCGGCCCGGTCCGGGCGGTGCCCGGCTGAGCGGCGTGGAGCTGCGCGAACTGCACTCCATCGAGGAGCTGGAGGAGGTCTTCCGGCTGTTCGGCGACATCTGGCGCCCCGCCCCGGGCAGCGCGCCCATCACCGTCGAGCTCATGCGGGCGTTCTCGCACGCGGGCAACTACGTGGCCGGTGCCTACGAGGGCGGCCGCCTGGTCGGCGCGTCGGTCGGTTTCCTGGCAGCCCCCGCCGGGCAGGTGCTGCACTCCCACGTCACCGGCGCCTCCATCGGGCGCGGCATCGGCTTCGCGCTCAAACTGCACCAGCGCGCCTGGGCCCTGGAACGGGGCCTGGAGCGCATCACCTGGACCTACGACCCGCTGGTGCGGCGCAACGCCCACTTCAACCTGGTCAAACTCGGCGCCCGCCCCGAGGAGTACCTGCCCTCCTTCTACGGCGTCATGGCAGACGCGATCAACACCGGCGACGAGTCCGACCGGATGCTCGCCGTCTGGCGGCTGACGGAGCCGCGGGTGCTGGCCGCCGTCCGGGGCGAACCGCACCGGCCGCAGATCCCACCGGACGCGGTGGCCGCCCTGGCCGAACGCGACGGCCGCCCGGTCGCCGGACGGACCGACGCCCCCACGGTACTGGTCGCGGTCCCCGCCGACATCGAGACGCTACGCCGCGCCGATCCCGGCGCGGCCAAGGCGTGGCGCCACGCCGTACGCGACGTGCTGGGCGGACTGATGGAGGAAGGCGCCCAGGTGACCGGGTTCCAGGGCAGATCCTGCTACGTCGTGGAGCGGACCGCTTGATCGGCCCGATCCGCGAGCGGTCCGGCACGGGCCGTGAGACCACCCCGAGCGGCCGCCCGGCCGGCGGAGCGCTCGGGACGCGGCGCGAGCCGCTCGACATCCTGTAACGGGTCGCCTGACCGGCGGCGCTATCGGAAGGAGACGCGGCGGAGGCCGCACACCATGAAGATCACTGGAATCGAACTGCGGCGGATCGCGATGCCGCTGGTCGCCCCCTTCCGCACCTCGTTCGGCACCGCGACCAAACGCGACGTCCTGCTCCTGCGCGTCGTCACCCCCGACACCGAGGGCTGGGCCGAGTGCGTCGCCATGACCGACCCCCTCTACTCCTCCGAATACGTCGACGGCGCCGCCGACGTCCTGCGCCGCTTCCTCATCCCCGCCCTGCCCGCCCACCCCGACGCCCACCGCGTGCACCGGGCCCTGCAACCCTTCAAAGGCCACCGCATGGCCAAAGCCGCCCTGGAGACCGCCGTCCTGGACGCCCAGCTCCGCACCGGCGGCCAATCCCTGGCCGCCTTCCTCGGCGCCACCAAAGACCGCGTCCCCTCCGGCGTATCGGTCGGCATCATGGACTCCATCCCCCACCTGCTCGACGCCGTCGGCGGCTACCTCGACGAGGGCTACCTCCGGATCAAACTCAAGATCGAACCCGGCTGGGACATCGCCCCCGTCCGCGCGGTACGCGAACGCTTCGGCGACGACCTGCTGCTCCAGGTCGACGCCAACGCCGCCTACACCCTCACCGACGCCCCCCACCTGGCCAAGCTCGACGACCTCGACCTGCTGCTCATCGAGCAGCCACTGGCCAACGACGACCTCGTCCAGCACGCCCGCCTCGCGACACTGATGAAGACCCCGATCTGCCTCGACGAGTCCATCGAGTCGGCCGAACACGCCGCCGCCGCCATCACCCTGGGCGCCTGCTCGATCATCAACGTCAAGCCCGGCCGGATCGGCGGCTACCTGGAGGCCCGCCGGATCCACGACCTGGCCCGCGCCCACGGCGTCGCCCTGTGGTGCGGCGGTATGCTGGAGACCGGCGTCGGCCGCGCCGCCAACCTCGCCCTGGCCGCCCTGCCCGGCTTCACCCTGCCCGGCGACACCTCCGCCTCCCGCCGCTACTACGCCACCGACATCACCCCGCCCTTCGAACTGCGCGACGGCCACCTCGACGTCCCCACCGGTCCCGGCATCGGCATCGACCCCGTCCCCGGCATCCTGGACGAGGTCACCACCTCCACCGAATGGATCCCCCTCTGACGGCCGACCAGGGCGATCACAGCACCCGTTGAGGGCCGCGGCGGCGCTCGACAGACCGGTTCCGTCTTCGAAGACGGAACCGGTCTGTCGAGACTGGAGCATCTCGCCCACCCTGCGGGCGACCGCCCGGAACAGCTCCGCTCCGTCGAAGAGGTTCACTCATGGTCCCTGTGGCGAGTGAGGAAATCGAGGCTGGACGACGAGAGGAGACGTACGGTCTTCAATCCCCTCCCGTGTGGCGTCAGAGCTTGCCGAGGCCGCGGGCGAGGATGGCGGCGGTGTCCGCGACGACTCTGTCGTCGGCGGCGGCGTCCACGGCCCTGCGGTTGGTGTAGATCGACATGATGATGGGGGCGGCCGACTTTCCGGGCCAGACGACCGCGATGTCGTTCCCGGCCCCGTACTTCGAGTTCGTGCCGGTCTTGTCGCCGACCGTCCAGGTCTTGGGCAGGCCCGCGCGGATGCGGGCGTCCCCGGTCTTGTTCGCGATCAGCCAGGCGTTCAGCCGCTCCCGGTCCCTGGCGTCGAGGGCGTCACCTGTCGTGACCGCGCGCAGGTCACGGCCCATCGACGCGGGCATCGTGGTGTCCCGCTTCTCCTTGGGGCTCCAGTCGTTGAGCTCGGTCTCCCACCGGTCCAGCCGGGAGGTCGGATCCTTCAGCGTACGGAAGTACGCGGTCAGCCCGGCAGGGCCGCCGATCTGCTTCAGCAGCATGTTGGCCGCGGTGTTGTCACTTCGGGTGATGGCCGCCTCGCACAGCCGGGCGACGGTCATCCCGTCCTTCACGTGCTTCTCGGTGACCGGGGAATGCTCCTGCAGCTCGGCGGTCGTCCAGTGCACGACCTTGTTCAGCAGGCCGGGGTCGGAGGTGCGGGCCTTGTGCAGCACGGCCGCCGCCGCGATCGCCTTGAAGGTGGACAGCAGCGGGAAACGCTCGCCCGACCGGTACGTGATCGTCTTTCCGGTGGCGGTGTCGACGGCGTACGCGCCGATGCGGCCCTTGAAGGACGCCTCCAGCGTGCGCAGCTCCTTCCTGGCCCGGGCTCCGTCCGGTGCCGCCCGCATCGCTGTCGCCGGAGCCGCCGCCGGCGTTGCCGTCAGTGCTGTCGCGGACGGAGCGGCGGACGCGTGACCGGTCGCGGCGGCACCCGTCAGGGGGATGAGCACGAGTGAGGCCAGCGCCGACAGCGGGGCACGTCGAATGAGCTGAGTGGGCATGGGAATGCCTTTCGGCCGCGGATTGGATGCGACGGGAAGTCTCGCGCCGTCCTTTGATGCCGTCAAAGACGGAAGCAGTTGGTTCCATGCTGAAATGGCATAGGGTTACCTCGTGGACGTCCTCGGAGCCTGGCGAGCGTTCGTCAATGTGAGCGAGCGGGGAAGCTTCACGGAGGGCGCGGCGGCCACGCGAGTGCCGCAGTCGGTCGCGAGTCGCCGGATCGCCGCCCTGGAGAAGCACTTCGGGGAGCGGTTGTTCGATCGGTCGTCGCGCGGGGCGATGCTCACGCAGTTCGGCCGTGACATGCTGCCGTCGGCGAAGCGTCTCGTCCGCCTGGCCGACGACATGGAGTACGAAGCGGAACGGGCCAAGCTCAATCCCCTCCGCCTCGCCGTTCCCGACATCTGCACCGTGCGCGACCTGGCACGGCTCGACGCGGATGCGCGCCGGAGCGGCGTCTATCTCGACTTTCACGCCGCCCCGCCGGCCGCGCGGGCGGAACTCGTCCGATCTCGCGAGGTCCGCGCCGCCCTCACGGCGGTACCGCCGAGTGACGCGATCTGGTCCGTGCGGCTCGGGCTCGCCGGCGCCACGGACCTCCTCGCGGCAACCGTCTACGTCGAGACCCTTCGAGCCGGCCGAGCCGCTCAGTCGTCGCGGAGGAGCCGGATCTGGATCCAGCCCGAGGACGACGTCCCCCATATCCGCGACCGCATGTTCCGGATCCGGGATGCCGTCGGTCTCCAGCCCGCGCAGGTCACCGTCTCGGCCACGCTCACCGCCGCCACGGCGGAGGTCCTCGGCTCGACGGATCTCCTCCTGTGCTCGTCCAAGCAGGCCGAGGAACTGGCGCTGCACTGGCGCCCGGTCGGCGAGATCCAGCTCGTCCGCGGCTTCGACGTGTCCGCCGCCGTCGGGGACGACGCGGAGCGCATCCGGGCTCGGCTGTGGGAGGCGATCGCTCGCTGTCTCGGCGCGCGTGACCGGGACGGAAGGACACCGTGAGCGTCGAGAACCTGATCCGTGAACTCCGGCGAACGCTCGACGACGCGGGGCTCCGCGGATCGTTCCTGGTCCGGGACCTGTGCTCCGGCGACGAGCTCGGCATCGAGCCGGACCTCGAGTTCCCGATCGCCTCCCTCGTCAAGATCCCGCTCGCCCTCGCGACGCTCGAACGCATCCGGAAGGGTGAGCTCGACGGCTCCGCGCAGATCCTCGTACAACCGGGCGGGATCACCACTCCAGGGCCGACCGGGCTGAGCAGGTTCCGGCACCCGGCCCGGATCGCCATCGACGACCTGCTCTACCTCAGCACCGCCGTGAGCGACAACACGGCGGCGGACGCGCTGTTCGCCCTCACCCCGCCCGCCGAGGTCTCGGCGATGCTGCACGGGCTGGGGCTCCGCGGCATCACGGTCCGCCACACCATGCGAGAACTCAACGAGACCCCGGCGGAACGCCTCGACCCTCCCGACGTCCATCTCGCCCACTTCCTCGCCATCGAGGCGGGGACGGCCGGACGGGGACACCGGCTTCCGCAGCTCGACGTGACCCGCGCGAACTCGGGATCCGCGCGAGCGCTCATCGAACTCCTGCAGGCACTGTGGACCCTGTCTCCTATCGACCCAGGCGTCACCGAGCGCGTGCGGACCCTCATGGCGGACAACCTCATGCGGCATCGGCTGGCACCCGATTTCAGCTCCGACGCGTCGAGGTGGTCGTCCAAGACCGGGACGCTTCTCAACCTCCGTCACGAGTTCGGCGTCGTCGAGCACGCCGACGGCCAAATCTTCGGTGTCGCCGTACTCACCGAGTCGCGCGTGCCGGCCATCAGCCAGCCCGGAGCCGAGGCGCTCATGGCGCAGGTCGCGCGTACACTCCGCGATCGGCTACGACACATGTGAACAGCCCTCCCCTTCCCGGCCCTCCTCTCGGGCCGGCGCCACCCGGTCGCGCTCGGCCGTGGCGGACAGCCCGGCGACTCCGTACGGCAGGGCCGGCCTCCCGTTCGCCGCCTGTTCGAAACGGGCGGGAAGCGGGAGGCCGGCCGTGTCTCAGGCGTGCCTGAGGCGGGGCACCGCCTCCAGCAGGGAACGGGTGTAGTCGTTCCGGGGTGAGCCCACCACCTCTTCGGTCGTCCCCATCTCGACCAGCCTGCCCCGGTGCATCACCGCGACGACGTCGGAGACGTACCGGACCACGGCGAGGTTGTGCGAGATGAACAGCATCGACAGCCCGAGCTCCTCGCGCAGCGAGCGGACCAGGTTGAGCACCGAGCCCTGGACGGAGACATCCAGGGCGGAGGTGATCTCGTCGGCGACCAGCAACTCGGGGCGCGCGCCCAGTGCCCGGGCGATCGCCACCCGCTGCCGCTGCCCGCCGGACAGCTCGCGGGGGTAGCGCCCCGCCAGCGCGGCGGGCAGCGACACCAGCGACAGCAGCCGCTCCACCTCCGCCTGGCGGGCGGCGCGGGGCACGCGGAGTCCCTCGGCCACCGACGCGCCCACGGTCATCCGCGGGTCGAGGGAGGCGTAGGGGTCCTGGAAGACCATCTGGATCCGCCGCGGATCGCCGCCGGTGATCTCGCCGGTGTACGGCACCAGCCCGGTCACCGCCCTGGCCAGCGTGGACTTGCCCGACCCCGACTCCCCCACCAGGCCGACGATCGCCCCGGCCGGGATCTCCAGCGTGACGTCGTCGACGGCGGTGAACGCGCCGAACCGCACCGTCAGGTTCTTGATGATCATGAAGCCTCCCAGCAGGCGACCTGGTGCGCCTTGCCGTACGGGATCAGGGGCGGGCGCTCGGCGCAGCGGTCGGTCGCCAGCTCGCAGCGGGCCGCGAAGGCGCACCCCGGGCCGAGTTCGGCGGGTGAGGGCTGATGGCCGGGGATGCTGGCCAGCGGCAGGGACCTGTCGGTGTCCATGTCGGGCAGCGAGGCGACCAGCGCGCGGGTGTAGGGGTGCGCGGCGCCGGAGGCCAGCTTCTCCACCGGCAGCTCCTCGACCACCCGGCCCGCGTACATCACCACGACCCGGTGGCACAGCTCGCCGACCACGGCGATGTCATGGGAGATGAACAGGGTCGCCGCGCCGGTCGTGCCGGTCACCTCGCGCAGCAGGCGCAGGATCTGCCGCTGCACGGTCACGTCGAGGGCGGTGGTCGGCTCGTCGGCGATGATCAGCCGTGGCGTGCCCATCAGGCCCATCGCGATCACCGCGCGCTGCCGCATGCCGCCGGACAGCTCGTGCGGATGCTGCCGGGCCCGTCTGTCCGGCTCCGGGATGTGCACGTGCCCGAGCCGGTCCACGGCCCTGGTCCTGGCCTCGGCGCGGCTCGCGCCCTGGTGCACGGTCGCCACCTCCGCGAGCTGGCCGCCGACCCTGAGCGCCGGGTTGAGCGAGGCCATCGGGTCCTGGAAGACCATCGCCAGCGACGTGCCGAGCAGCTTGCGACGCTCCTGTTCCGGCAGCTCTCCGAGGTCGGTGCCGCACAGCCGCAGCCGCGCCGCGCTCACCTCGCCCGGATAGGGAACCAGCCCGCCGATCGCCGACGCGGTCAGGCTCTTGCCGCTGCCCGACTCCCCCACCAGGCCGACGATCTCGCCGGGCGCGACGGTCAGCGACAGCCCGCGTACCGGCGTCACTCCGCCGGGGAAGGTGACGGTGAGGTCCCGCACCTCCAGAACCGCCTCCGGGTCGGACTCGCCGAGCTCTCCTGGCGCGGAGGCGGCCCGCGGGGCCGCCTTCCCCGCCGGTACGGCGGTGCGCGACGCGGCACGTGCCAGGACGTCCCCCAGGAGGTTGAACCCGATGCCCGCGAGCGCCACCGCGACGGCGGGGCCGAGGGCGACGGCCGGGGTGGAGTAGATGCGGTTGAAGCCGTCGAACAGCAGCCGTCCCCAGTCGAACGACGGTGACTGCACGCCCAGGCCGAGGAAGGACATCCCGGCGAGCCCGAGCAGCGCGCCGCCCAGTGCCTGGGTGAGGTTGAGGATCAGCGGCTCGGCGATGTTGGGCAGGACGTGGCGCGCCATGATCCGCCGCCGGGGCACCCCGAGCATGCGGGCGGCCGACACGTAGTCGGCCCCGGCGACCGAGGCGGCGAGCGTCTGGGTGAGCCGGGCGAAGCCGGGCGCGATGGCGGCGCCGATGCCCAGCACGGCCCCTCGCGCGCCGAGTCCCGCGATCACCGCGGTGAACATGGCCAGCAGCAGGCCGGGGAAGGCCACCAGCGCGTTCACCGTACCGGTGACCAGGCGCGCGGGCCGGCGGGGCAGCACCGCGGGGAGCGCGCCGAGCACGGTTCCGCCGATCGCGCCGATGAGCGTGGCCAGCAGGGCCAGGAAGAGTGACAGCCGGCCGGCGACCAGCACCCGGGCGAGGATGTCACGGCCCAGGTTGTCGGTGCCGAGCGGGTGCGCGGCCGAGACTCCCTGGAGGATGACCGCGGGGTCGATGCGCTCGGCCTCGGCTCCCCAGATCGGTGGCCCGACGATCGCCAGGATCACCATGAGCGCGACCAGCGTGGTCCCGGCGAGCCCGGCGGGGGTCCGCAGCAGGTGCCGCATCAGCTCTCCTTCAGGGCGGACGTGGGGTCGAACACGCCGAGCAGCAGGTCGACGAGGAGGTTCACCGTGAGCACGATCGCGCCGTAGACGAGGATCACGGCCTGGGCGACCGGATAGTCCTTCTGGGTGATCGACTCCACGATCCGCAGGCCGAGCCCCGGCCACGCGAAGACGAACTCGACCAGCACGCTCCCGGCGATCAGGCTGGTGAGCAGCAGGCCGCCCACGGTGAGGGTCGCGGTGAGCGTGTTGGGCAGGACGTGCCGCACGTACAGCCGGGCGGCGGGCAGCCGCTTGGCACGTGCCAACCTCACGTAGTCGGTGCCCAGCTCGCGCAGCGTCTCCACCCGGGAGATACGGGCGATCATCGCCGTCGGCGCGATGGCCAGGGCGAGGATCGGCAGCACGTACGATTCGGGCCCGCCCCTGCCGGCGGGCGGGAACCAGCCGAGGCCGATCGCGAACACCGTCACCAGGGCGATCGAGTAGAGGAACTCGGGTACGGCGACGACCGCGCCGGTCGCGGAGGTGAAGGTCGCCTCGGTGCCCCGGTTGCGGCCGTTCTCGGTGCGGACCCCCGCCCACATGCCGAGCGGCACCGCGACGAGCAGGGTCACGACGGTCGCGAGCAGGGCGAGGGCGAGCGTGTTGGGGAGCCGGGCGGCGATGACCTCTCCGACCGGTTCCCCGGTGAGGAACGACGTGCCGAACTCCCCGCCCAGCACGTTGCGGACGTAGGACACCAGCTGGGACAGGATCGGCTGGTCCAGCCCGAGCGCGGCCCGCCTGGCGGCGATCAGTTCCATCGGCGCGGCGGGGCCGAGCGCGGCGCGCACCGGGTCGCCCGGGATCAGGTGGATCATCGCGAACGACGCGACGAGCAGCACGGTCAGCGAGATCACGAACCGGACGAGGTGCCGCAGCACGAACGCGCCGCGCGCCCGGCCCGGGAGCACCCGGCCGGCGAGCAGGCGCCCGCCGGCCGGTGGGAGAGAGGTCCCGGCCACTCAGCCCGCCTCGGTCATCCGGATGGAGGTCGGGATGAACAGGCCCGCCATCGTGTCGAACTTCGCGTTCTTGGCCGCGGTCAGCGCGGTGGTCTCCACGACCGGCACCAGGTCGGCGTTCTCGAACAGCGCGGACTCCGACTCCAGCCAGAGCTTGCAGCCCTCCTCGGCGGGCTTGAGCTGGGCCTCGGCCACCAGCTTCTCGTAGCGGGCGTTGGCCAGGTGGGAGAAGTTGGCGCCCTTCGGCGCCGCCGGGCCGGACAGGAAGCCGACGAGCTGCGTGGGAAGCGTGACGCCGATCGGCAGCCAGACGACGTCCCAGTCCTGGGTGGCGTTGAGCGACTCCGACAGCTTGGTGTCGATGACGCCGTTCAGCTTGACGGCGACGCCCGCCTTCTTCCACGCGGCGGCGAGGTATTCGGCCGCGGCCTGCGTGCCCGGCCCCTTGGTGGTGGCGTAGAGCAGGCGCAGCTCCAGCTTCCGGCCGTCCTTGGCGCGGACGCCGTCGGCGCCGGCCTTCCAGCCGGCGGCGTCCAGCGCGGCGCCCGCGGCTGCCGCGTCGAACGCCGGGACGTGGCCGGTGACGGTGTCGCCCTGGCACGGCCGCGGCTCCAGCACCAGCCCGGTGGCCGGGCGGCCGGTGCCGCCGGAGGCGATCCCGGCGAGCTCCTTGAGGTTGATCGCCTGGGTGAGCGCCTTGCGCACCGCCGGGTCCTTCGCGGGCCGGTCGTCGCCCTGATGGTAGAAGAACTGCCCGGTGTCCGCGGCCTCGACGGTCTTGCCCATCCCCGGGCTGGCCTCCAGGCGGGCGCGGTCGGGGCCGTAGATGACCGCGCCGTTGAGGTCACCGGAGATCAGCAGGTTCGCGGCGGTCTGCTCGTTCGGCACGACCTTCATCACGATCTTGGCGGGCATGCCCGGCTCCTTCGTGGTGGCGCCGCCCGGCCCCCAGGTGTAGTCCTTGCGGATCTGGAAGGTGTAGCGGTCGCCGGGCACCGCCTCGGTGAGCGTGTAGGGACCGGAACCGGAGGTGCCACGGGCCAGCACCGAGCGGTCCTCGACCCCCTTGCCGCAGACGATGAACATCAGCGGGGTGCTCTGCAGGATGAAGCTGAAGGGCTTGGGGGTGGAGAGCGTCACCGTCCCCGCCGCGTCGTCCGCCTCGGCCTTCATCCCGGTGGGCACCAGCACGCCGTAGATCGGCGACTTGGCGGCCGGGTCGGCGATGTGGTTGACATTGGCGGCCACGTCGGCGGGGGTGAGCTTGGAGCCGTCGGAGCAGGTGACGTCCTTGCGGAGGGTGAAGGTCACCGAGTCGGGTTTGACGTCCCACTTCTCGGCCAGCCCAGGGATGATCTTGCCGCCGGGACCGATGCGGGCCAGCGTGTCGTAGGACAGCGACAGCACGGTGTTGGTGACTCCCAGCACGCCCATGGCCGGGTCGAGCACCCCGGGGTCACTGCTGATCGCGAAGGTGAAGGTGCCGCCGTCGGCGGATCCGCCTGACGGGGAGTCCGCCGTGCCGCCGCACGCGGCCACGGACAGGCTGAGGGCGCCGAGCACGGCCGCCACTCCTGCGTTTCTCATCGGGACTCCAGGAAGGTGGGGGTGATGCCCCACATTTGCCTTTTCCCGGCGATCCTTCTTCGTCCTCCGCCACGAAAAGCCCGGAACCCATCGTGCTACCGCCCGAAGAGCCGCATCTGGAGCATCACGGTCAGGCGCGCCTCGGGATCGGCCAGATCCAGGCCGCTGATCTCGGCGAGCCGCTTCAACCGGTAGCGGAAGGTGTTGGCGTGCACGTGCACCCGGGCCGAGGCGGCGTTGACGTCGCCGAACGCGTCCAGGTAGGCCCGCAGGGTGGCGACCAGCTCGCTGCCGTGCTCCGCGTCGTGGCTCACCAGCCGTTCGTAGGGTCCGGTGGGGACCTGCTCCTCGGCCTCGACCAGGTCCGACAGCTGCAGCAGCAGCGCCTCGAAGTGCACGCCGGTGTAGCCGGCGACCGCGCCGGACGCCTCGCGGGCGCGCAGCACCCGCAGCGCCCGGTCGGCGTCGGCCCGGGACCTGGCCACCTCGGCCAGGTTGCCCGCCAGGCGCCCCACGCCGATGTTGGCCGCGTGCCGGGGGCCGACACGGACGAGGAAGCTCTCGGCGACCCGCACGGCCCGCGCCTCCTCGTCGCCGCCGGCGTGCAGCGGCAGTACGGCGTAGGCCACCGAGCCGACCAGCGCGGCGGCGGCCTTGGGGTGGATGGCCCCGACGTGCAGGGCGAGCGCGTCGCAGAATCGCTGCCTGTCGCTCTCCCGGTGCGCGGCGTCGGCGTGCGATCCGCCGCTGAGCTGGGCCGCGAGCACGCACAGCCGCCCGCTGGCGACGCCGAGCCGGCCGGCCGCCTCGGCCGCGTCCCTGCCGCCCGCCAGCACGGTGGAGAGCAGGTCGGCGCGGAGCCGGCGCCTGGTGTCCGCTCCGGCCCGCTGCCGGAGCAGCTGCAGCGCGACGATCTTGGCGGCGTCGGCGAGGGCGCGCTGCCGCTGGTCGCTCAGCGGTTCCCGCACGGCGGCCCAGATGGAGCCGAGGATCTCGTCTCCGGACCGGACGGCCACCGCCGCCCGGTTGATGCTGTCGTCGTCCAGCTCCATGTAGATCGGCTCGCGGCTCTGGTAGAGCTGGCGGAAGAATCCGCGCTCCTCCAGCATCCGCCGGTACCGTTCCGGCACCTGGCGGCCGAGCACGGTCTCCACCCTGCCGGGGTCGGCCTCGTCCTGGCGCCCGGAGTAGGCCAGCACCCGCGACGACCGGTCCTCGATGGTGACCGGCGCGTCCAGGAGCGCGCACACGGCGTTGGCCAGCGCGAACAGGTCGTCCGGCGGCGCCTCCCCCGGTTCGGCGAGGTCGCCCTCCGCCAGCAGGGAGCGCAGCAGCGCGGCCACCTGCGCCCAGGAGGCGGCACGGGTGAGACCCAGCACCGCCACCCCGGTCTCCAGGACCTTTGTCCGGACGAGCTCGTCGACGTCCACCGGTTGCTTGACGACGACGCCCGCCGCCGGGCCCGCCGCGTCGAGCAGGGCACAGATCTGCTCGGCGCGGTCGACCCCGACGGCGAGCAGGATGCCCCCCTCCGGGAGCAGCAGCTCGTCGAGGGGGTCGTAGATGTGCACGCCTGTGACCTCGGCGTCGAGCTCCCCCGGGGAGGCCGCCACATCCAGCACGGTGCTGCCCAGGTCCTCCAGGATCCGCTGCAGGCTGGCCCGGGGCCGATTGGTCATTCCCTCAAGATAACGGACATAGAGCGACATTATTCTCTTAGGTGATCAATGGCCACGCGGGCCGCATGGCCGATCACCCTGTCGGCCTTGGGCAACCGGAAAGCGAGTGAGTCGGTCCGCAGGAAGACCGCGACGGCGTAGCGCCTCCCGTCCGGATATTCCACAACACCCGCCTCGTTTCGGACACCCCAGAGCGTGCCGGTCTTCCCGGAGACCTTCACCTCGTCGCCGAACCCCGAGGAGAGCCGGTGCGGCCAGATCTGGTTGCCCATGATCCGCCGTACCTCCGCGCAGGCCTCCGGCGGACCGGCCTCGTCCCGCCAGATCTTGGTCAGCAGGGTCGTGGTCTCGCGGGGCGTGCCCGAGGTGGTCCGTTCAGGGTCGAGGATCGACAGCGCCCGGATCCGCTCCTCGCTCACCCCGGCGAGCTCCTCCTCGTCGAAGGCGCCGTCCCCGCCGGAGAGGCCCAGCTCGGTCACGGCGCTTCCGAGCAGCTCGGCGCAGCCGCCGATCAGGCGGGTGCGCTCCAGGCCGAGCCCGCGCAGCGTGGCGTGCAGGTTGTCGAGCCCGACCCGGCGCAGCAGCACGTCGGTGGCCGCGTTGTCGCTCATGGTCATCATGAAGTGGGCCAGGTCGCGCAGGGTGAGCGAGACGTCGTCGGCGCAGCCGGAGGTGCCGATGCCGCCGTCCTTGTCGGCGGCGGTGACGATCAGCCGCTCGGTGCGCTCCAGGGTCCCGGCCGCGGCCTGCCTGGCGTACTCCAGAACGATCGGGACCTTGAACACCGAGGCGAGCACGACCGGCTCGTCGGCGCCGAGACCGATCTCCGCATCGCCGTCGACGTCACGGACATGGATGAAGCCCTCCACGTCCGCGTCGTCGAACGCCTCTCGCAGCGCCTCACACATGGGGCAGCGCCCGCCCGTTGTGGATGTAGGCGGCGCGGCCGTCCTCCACCACGAAAGTGATCGTCTCGTACCCGCCGCCCTGCGGCTCCGCCGCGATGAAGGAGTGGCCGGAGTGGTGGACGAAGCGGGTGGTGGTGCCCGGGGTGCCCGCCTTGACCATGAACTCGCCGGGGATCATCGTGATGTCCAGGCCGCCGTCCGCCCCGGTCACCTCGTAGGCGATCATCGGCCCCTCGTACCTGCCGGTGTACGGCGTGGGGTCCACGGCCCGCGGTGTCCCGGCCGGGACCGGGAAGTCCGGGACCGGGAGCCCGGTGACCTCGCGTATCACCGGCAGCACCACGTCGACGAGCAGACCGAGGAAGTCGCCGCCGTTGGCGCTCATCGCGATCGCGAAGTCCGCTCCCGGCACGACCCGCCAGAACGTGCTCTGCCCGATCGTCCCGCCGTCGTGACCGTAGACCTCGCCGCCCCAGTCGAACAGCTCGAAGCCCAGGCCCCAGCGGTCGGCCAGCAGCCCGGAGATCCCCGGCACCTCGACCTGCGCGGTCCGCATGGCCGCGACCGACTCCTCCGACAGCAGCCGGGTGCCGTCCTCCGCGAGACCTCCGGCGACGAACATCCGGCCGAAGCGGACCAGCTCGCGCGGGGCCAGGCACATGGTCGAGCCCGCGGAGGCGTTGGAGCGCGGCATGACCCACGCGTGGTGGACGGTGCCCTCGGGTCCGACATGACCGGCCGCCGCCCGGAACAGGATGGCCTCCTCGGGCAGGAGCGCCGAGTGCGTGGCACCGAGCGGGTCCAGCAGGCGCTCGCGCATCACCCGCTCCCACGTGGTGCCACGCACCCGCGCGACCAGGGCGCCGAGCACGCAGTACCCGGCGTTGCAGTAGGAGAACATGGCTCCGGGGGCGTGCACGTGGCCCGCGTCGTGCAGGAAGTCCACATACTTGTCCAGGCAGTCGTCGCCGCGCCCGGTGTCCTCGAACAGGTCGCCGTCGAAGCCGCCGGTGTGGGTGAGCAGGTGCCTGACCGTGATGACCTTCTCCGCGCCGTCGGCGACGGCGAACTCCGGCAGGTAGTCGACGACCGGGCGGTCCAGCTCGACCAGCCCCTCGTCGACGAGCTGCATCACGAGGGCGGCGGTCCAGACCTTGGTGGTGGAGCCGACCTGGAAGACGCTGTCGGTCGTGGTCTCCACGCCGATGTTCCTGTTCACCACGCCGGTGGCGACCTCGACGAGCCGCCCGCCCGCCCAGAAGGCGAGCGCGGCGCCGGGCACGCCGTGCCGCCGGGCCGCCTCGTCGAAACGCGCCTGCAGGTTCTCAAGCATGCCGGCTCCTCAAGCGATCTTGGGCGTGGCGCGCACGCCGAGGTGGACGTACGGCGAGCCGTCGGCGAGCTCGTAGAAAACGGCCGACAGCCACTGCTGCTCCCCTTCCGGACGGCCGACGAAGGTGACGTCGTCCACCGGGACGAGGTCGAACTCCATGGGCGGCTGCATCCCGGCGAGGGCGCCGGTGACCTCGTTGTACAGCGAGAGCCGACCGTCGCGGGCCGTCAGCGTCATCCGACTGCCCGCCCGCTCGTACACCCCGGCGTACCGCTCGACGTCGGTCTCGAACGGCTCGTCCGGCGGTCCCAGCACCGGCGGGACGGTCAGGCCGAGCAGCTCGTCGAAGAGCTCGACGGCCAGGGCGTGCTGGAACGCGGCGGTGTGGCCGCCGTTGGCCAGCACGCACACCACCGTCTCGGTGTCGGGGACCGCCCAGAGCATGGCCGCCTGGCCGATGGTGTTGCCGCCGTGGGAGATGACCCGGCGCCCCTGCCACTCGTCCAGGATCCAGCCCAGGCCCCACTGCTTGCCAAGGGTGTACGGGTTGGGGATGTCCACCTGCGGCTCCCACATCACCCGCGGGTCGGCGAGCAGCCCGGTGCCCAGGTGCGCTCGGGCGAAGGCGACGACGTCGGCGGGACGGGCGCAGATCAGCCCGGCCGGGCCGCAGGAGCGCATCAGGCCCCAGACGGGGGCGGGCGCTCCGTCCATGTGGCCCATGGCTCCGCGGAAGCGCAGGACGTCCTCCGGGAGCGTGTGGGTGTGGGACAGGCCGAGCGGCTCGATGATCTGCTCGCGCAGCGCGGCGTCCCACACCTTGCCCGTGAGGCGCTCGATGACGCGCCCGGCGATGGTGAATCCCGCGTTGCAGTACGACTGGGTGGCGCCGAGGGGGTGGTTCTGCGCGAG
This sequence comes from Streptosporangium sp. NPDC048886, assembly GCF_055586905.1. Taxonomy (NCBI): domain Bacteria; kingdom Bacillati; phylum Actinomycetota; class Actinomycetes; order Streptosporangiales; family Streptosporangiaceae; genus Streptosporangium; species Streptosporangium sp. NPDC048886. The sequence goes on along the minus strand of NZ_JBVJHH010000063.1, from coordinate 27,994 downwards.
GTCCGCGCAGGCCTCGACGTACTTCTCGATGCAGTCGTCCCCGCGGCCGGTGTCGAGGAAGAAGTCGCCGTCGATGCCGGAGGTGTGCGAGAGCAGGTGCCTGATCGTGACGGTCTTGGTCACCTCCGGGTCGGCGACCCGGAACTCCGGCAGGACCTGGACGACCGGGGTGTCGAGCGTCAGCTCACCCCGCTCGACGAGAAGCATGATCTGGGTGGCGGTCCACACCTTGCTGACCGAGCCGATCTGGAAGAGCGAGTCGGTGGTCACCTCCACCCCGGTGTCCACGTTGAGCACGCCCGCGGCGAACTCGTGGACCTCCCCCTCGTGCAGGAAGGCCAGGTTCGCGCCGGGAACCTCGTACTCGGCGATCAGCTCTGCGAGACGGTCGTGCCAGCGACGGGGATCCATTGCTCCAGCCACGCGACGATCCTTTCGTTGTAGTCCACCCGATGGGACGGGCGGCCGTTGAGGATGAACATGTGGGAGCCGCCGGGATAGCGGACCAGCCGGACCGGCACGCCCCGCTCCCGCAGGGCCGCGAACCACTGCTCGGCCTGACCGACCGGGCACCGGTCGTCGTTCTCGCCGTGCAGGATGAGAGTGGGTGTGGTCACCCGGGCGACGTGGGTCATCGGGGACTGGCCCGCGATGTCGCCGCCGCACTCGTACGTCTTCAGAAAGTGTCCCGCGTCGGAGGTGCCGGCCATGCTGACCAGGTCGCTGACGCACCCGCCGGGGACGGCCGCCTTGAACCGGCCGGTCTGGGTCGGCAGCCAGCAGGACATGTAGCCGCCGTAGCTGTATCCCGTCACCGCGAGCCGGTCGGGATCGGCGATGCCGTCGGCGACCAGCTCGTCGATCGGGCCCAGGAAGTCGCCGGTGTCGGCGATCCCCCAGGCGCCGAGGGCCGCGTTGTAGAACGCCTCACCGTAGCCGTCGCTGCCGCGCGGGTTGACGGTGAGCACGGTCCAGCCCCGGGCTGCGAGCACCTGGTGGTAGAGGTGCACGCCGTCGAAGACCGGCGCCCACGCGTTGTGCGGGCCGCCGTGCACGTCCAGCAGGAGCGGTCCGGGCTCGGTGAGCCTCTCGTCCCGCAGCACGAACCCCTCGACCTCCGTCCCGTCGGGGGCGGTGAAGGTACGGCTCCGCGGGGTGAACAGCTCGACGTCGGGGAGCGCGTGGGCGGTGAGCCTGGTCACGACCGGCGCCGTCGTACCGGAGACGGCCGAGCCGTCGCCCGGCGAGACGTCGGCCCGGCCTGCGGGGAACTCCGCGAGGTAGACCTCCCCCGCGCTGTACGGCGTGGCGGCGACGTAGGCGATCCTGCCTCCGGCGGCGCTGACGCCGGCGACCACCTGATCCCCGCCGACGATCTTCTCGCCGGGGGCGCGGTACAGGTGGGTGAATCCTCGGTCACGGGCGCAGAAGATCAGGTCGTCCCCCGCGAGCTGGGGCGCCGCACCGGGATAGCCGGGCGCGCCGACCATGACGTTGCGGTCGAGCCCGGTCTCGACCTCCACGAGCCCGTCCGTCCCGAGGCTGAACAGGCGGGTGTGCCCGATGGGTTCGCCGGCGAATCCCGCCACCAGCAGCCGCCCGCCCAGCCACCAGGCACCCGTGCAGATCACGCCGGCACCGGTGAGCAGTTCGGGCTCGCCGCCCGAGACGTCGACCGAGTAGACCGCACCCGTGACGGCCAGATCGCGGTCAGGCTCCATGCTCGCGGCGAAGGCCAGCTTCCGCCCGTCCGGCGACCAGGACGGCTCGCCGGCATGGAAGTCACCCGAGGTGATCTGCCTGGTCTGTCCCGTCGCCACGTCCACCACGGACAGGTGCGTGGTCAGACCGCGCAGCAGGCCCGCGCCGTCCGCCTTGTACTCCAGGCGGTCGGCCACGACCGGGGCGTGCGGGTCGGGGTCGCCGTGCGGCGCGCTGTAGGCGATCTCGGCGCCGTCGGGAGACCAGACCGCCGCACCCGCGCCCAGCGGCGCGGCGGTGAGGACGCGAGGCTCGCCGCCGTCCATCCGCAGCAGATGGAGCTGCGGTCTGCCGTCCACGGGACGGAGGAAGGCCAGCGAGTGCCCGTCGGGCGACCAGCGCGGGGCGGAGTCGCGCGGCCCGCCCGTCAGCCGCCGCGGCTCGGCGCCGGGGGCCGCGAGCCAGATCTCGGAACGGTTTTCGTCGGATTCCCGGTCGGTGGCCGCGACCACGTAGGCGACGTCGCTTCCGCCGGGGCGCAGTCGGGGATCTTCCGGCACCGCGATGCGGTAGAGGTCGCTGGGGGAGAGGCGAGGCATGTCCGAACGTTAGGCCGCACTCGCCACCGCTTCTTCGGTCTTCATGACGAACCGGGCCCGATCCGTTTGTGCCGTTCTCCAATCGCCCCGCGTCGGCGCGCGGGGCAGGGGGCGGCCCTGCCCTCCCGGGGCGGAGGGAACGCGCCGGGACACGCCCGGCCCCGGCCTACAGCGGCAGCTCGTCCAGCAGCCTGAGCCGCCTGGCCATCCGGTCACGGCTGTGGTGCCCCTGGAGCTTGGCGTCGGTCCGCGCCCCGAGCCGGTCGGCCAGGCGGTAGAGGACGCGGGCGCGGCGCGCCTCCTCCGCCGCCGACCGGGGCCAGGCGGGGTCGGGCGGCACCAGCGGCCCGGGGACCTGGTAGTCGAACGACATCGGGGGCAGGCCCAGGAGCCACCGGGCGGCCGACAGGTGATACTCGCCGAGCAGCTCCCGGTAGGACAGCGCGTCCCAGAGGGAGGTGGCGTGCCGCAGGTGCGACAGCGCGACCAGGCCGGCCCGCGCGTCCCAGAGCCGGTGGGCGATCACCTGCGACCACACGAGGTAGACGGAGGTGCCCCCCGCCCGGTCCGGTATCCCGGATCTGCCCGAGGTGAGCTGCAGGAGCTTCTTCTGGAGGCCGACCGCCTCGTCGTGGCGCCCTTCGCTCCACGCGATCTCCGTCCGCGCCTCCAGCAGCCATTCCTCCCGCTGCGGGGAGCCGGCGCCGGGCAGCCGTTCGAGGTCGGCCAGGGCCCGCCTGGCCGCGGCCGGGTCGCCGGCCCTGCTCGCGTAGAACACCAGCCGGTAGAGGTAGAGCGCCGTGTTCGCCTCATCGACCGGGCCGGCCGGCCGGCGCACCGCCCAGCCCTCCCGCGCCAGTGCCAGCGCTCTGGGCAGGTCGCCCCGGTCGTACTCCAGGCTCGCCCGCTGGAACAGCAGGACGTGCCGCAGCTCCTGGAGCCTGTTGCCCCGCAGGAACTCCTCCGCCATCCGGTGGGTGCCCTCGATGACCGGCAGCTCGGCCGGGATCGCGCGCGCCGCGTCGTACCAGACGCCCAGGGCCTCGAAGACCGTGTCCGGCGTCCCCTCCACGGGCCCCCCGGGCAGCGCCCTCGCGACCGCGACCATGGCCTCGGTGACCCGTCCGAGCATCAGGAGGCTGTTGCCCTGCTCCACCAGCGCCACCGCCTGGGTGCGGACGTCGCCGAGCGCCTCGGCCAGGTCCGCGCACCGGCCGAACAGTTCGGCCGCCCGCATGTAGTGGCCGAGCCTGTGCGCGCGGTCGCCGAGGCGGCCGTTCCATTCGAGACGGATGCGCACGGCGGTCTGGGCGATGCCGCTGAGCGCCTCAGAGGCCATCGGTCAGCTCCCGGAGCATCTCGCGGACCGCGTTGACCTTGTACGGGCGCAGGCCGGTCTGCTCGGTCAGCGCCACCGGATCGTGGGCCAGCAGGTCCTCCACCGTCGTGCAGACCCTGCGCAGGGCGGAGACCTCCGCGCCGGAGAGCTTGACGTCGAGGCCGCGCAGCAGGGTCGCCGACAGATACCGTCGCCTCCTGGCGGTCATCAGCCGGCCGATCCCCTCGTGGCTGGGCTGCCCGTCCCGCTCCACCGCCCGTCGTATCGCCTCCGCCAGCTCCTCCACACCGTCAGAAGGCGAGCCGTAGGGGATGTAGAGCTTCTCCTTGATGTCGGAGGGCACCTCCTGCCTGGCCTCGCGGTGCCGCAGCGAGAAGATCGGCCGGTCGTCCCCGGCGAACATCGCGGCGCCGAGCTCCAGCATGACGTTGGGGTTGAGGTCGCTGATCTCGGCGATGAAGCCGTGCGCCCGGCTCATGTGCTCGCGGGTGTTGTCGAGCAGGCCCGACCGGTAGGTGTGGTCGCGGGCGAGCATCACCTCGAAGAAGTACGGGCCGCCCTCGAAGACCCTGCGCACCGCCTGCTCCAGAACCGCGTACTCCTCGGAGAACGGGGCGATCATGAAGAGCAGCACGTGCGGGGGCCGCTTGGCCACGAGCGCGGCGTGGCTCTCCCGCAGCGCCAGCGCCTCGCGGCGCTCGCGCTCCACCATGTCCTGCAGGCCGGCCAGGTCGTTGCGCTGGTTCACCACCCTGTCGCACAGGCGCAGGAACTGGCGGTGGATCGTCTCGGCGTTGTCGTGGGTGAGCAGGTTGCGCGAGTAGAGGACGGCGCTGGTGTACATCGCGTACATCAGGTCCTGGGCGACCGGCTCCCTGTTCATCGCCGCCAGCTGCCTGACCAGCGGGTTGGTGGCGTTGAGCTGCAGGTAGACGGGCCGCCTGCGGCTGCGCTCCAGCGCCTCGTTGGCCACGTCCTCCAGCTGCGAGCGGAACCAGGGCTGGATCACGATGTCGCGGAGCTTGAGCTCGGCCTCGCTCTCCGGGGTGAGGATGATGACGGCCGGGAGCTCCGGCGGGGCGAACCTCCGCATCCGCACGTCGATGTTGGTCACCCCGGCCCGGCGCAGCGCCCATTCGGCGTTGGCCTCGAGCTGGCGGAAGGACTCCTCCTCCTCGCGCGACAGCCGCTGGAAGATCGCCGGGTCGTCGGTCGCGTCCAGCCGTTGCAGCCAGACGCGCCCGGCGTTGTACATCGAGTATTTCTCCAGCAGCGCCTCGTCGAACTCCGCGCCCGCGTTGATCACGCACCAGCCGGTCGCGTCCGCCAGCCGGTAGAACTGGGCGGCGGCCCCGGCGAAGGCGAAGTAGTAGATCGGCGCCTTGTTCCCCGTCTCCGGCCGTGGGGAGTTCTTCGTCAGATATTCCTCGAGCGACATCAAACTGCGGTTGGTCTCGAAGAGGAGCAGGTCGGCGACCTGGGCGAAGAAGTCGTCGTGGACGAGCGCCATGCCCTTGAGGTGGTAGTGGTGCCAGAGGTTGATGTGGACGAAGGTGTTGCGCTCGTTGCGGGCGAGGTCGGCCAGGTGGTCGACGATGACCTTGCCCAGCTCCTCCCTCAGGAACCTGAAGCTGGAGTGCGTCCGCTGCACGTTGTCGCGGGCCGCCGTCGGCAGCAGGTCGGGGCTGTCCACGAGCCCCCGGACGAACTTCGCCCAGGGCGGCAGGAGGTCGACGTCGTCCGCCCGGACGAACATGCGCCGCACGAAGATGTCGACGACACCGGTCGTGTCGAGGTCGGGCAGGTTCCGGTCGGAGATGTAGAGGGCGCCGCGTGCCCGGCACTCCCCGTCGATGTCGATCGGGATGACGGTGAGCGGGGTGTCGTTGTGATATCTGCGGCCGAGATACTGGCGGTAGGCCTCCAGCTTCTCGCCCGGGGAGTGCCAGACGTCCCGGTGCCAGGGCGCGTCCATCGCGTTGACGGGCCCCTTGCCGTCGACGTTGATCGGGAAGCGGATGAAGTCGCAGTAGCGGATCACGGTCTCGGTGATCCGCCGCGGGTCGACCAGGTAGCCGTGCTCCGGCCCGAGGTGCAGGATCACCTCCGTCCCCACGCCCGGCTTGTCGTCGTCGTAGAGCTCGCAGACCGTGCTGCCGGAGTTGTGCCAGGCCAGCGCCCCGCCGGTGGCGGACTTGCGGGTGCGCACCACCACCTTCGTCGCCACGACGAAGGCGGAGAGCATCCCGATGCCGAACTGGCCGATCAGCGCGAACGCCTCCTCCCGGCCCTCGGCGCGCAGTTTCCTGCTCAGCGAGCCCGTCCCGGTGGACCCGATGACGGAGAGGAACCTCTTGACGTCCTCCTCGTCCATGCCGATCCCGTTGTCACGGAATATCAGCACCCCGTCCTTCGGATGGACCTCGATCTCGATCCTGCCGCTGACGTCCTCGCTCTCGGACTGGCGCAGGACGATCGAATCGTGGGCGTTCTGGATCAGCTCGCGTACGAACACGTCGGGGTCGGCGTAGAGATGCCGGGCGAGGAGCTGGATGAGCCCCTCGAAGTCGGTCTCCATCTTGAATGTCTCGCGTGGACGGCCCGCCATCGCCACTCCCTGCCTCGACAACGCCATCCGGCTGATCACGGCCATCGATGTCCGCCGCACAAAATGGCCGGAAATGGCTACCCGGATCAAGTCTAGCCATCGCCAAGAATGTATAGGAGTTCGGTGCGAGAAAGTAATGATCGACTTTCTCCAGAAAATAACGCAAAAGGGAAATAATTCATAATTTGGACAGTGTTCCGGTGTTCTCCCCGCCGGGACCACGCATATCTCACGCGCCACGGACGGGCCGCCCGCCCATGGAACGGCGGCCCCTCCGTCCCTCCCGGGCGCTCCCTCCGTCCCTCCCGGGCGCCCCCCGCCGCCCCGGCCCGACCCGGCAGGCAGGCCGAGCCCGACCCCGGCCGCCACTCCCCCGGCGGGGGACTGCGCGGCCACATACAGGACCGTCAACCAGTGGTCGGGCGCCTTCCAGGGCGGGGTGACCGTCAAGAACACCGGCGCTCCCGGAGCACCGCCTGGACGGCGCGCTGGAGCTTCGCCGCCCGCGGTCAGCCCGTCCGCATCCCGGCCAGCATCCGGTACACCATGTCGGTGCCGGTGCGCAGCGCCGTCACCCTGACCCGCTCGTCGTCGCCGTGCATCCGGGTCACCGTGTCGCCGTCGACGGCGTAGGGGTACAGCCCGTAGACCGGGATCCCCTTGTCGCGCCAGGGGCCCGCGCTCGTGTTCGCCTCGAACTGCGAGGGGACCACGCCGATGCCGGGATACGTCTCGCGCGCGGCCCGCCTCCACATGTCGTACACGTCGGTGGTGACGGAGGAGGTCGGCCGGGAGAGCGTCTTGCGCACCCGGGCGAGGATCTGCTCCTCCGTCTCGTCGGGGCGGCCGACCACCCGGACCGTCACCGACCGCTCGGCCACCAGACGGCGGATCTCGGCGACCACCCGGGCGGGGTCCTCGCCGTCGGGGACGAAACCCACGCGCACGTCGGCACGGGCCGTGGAGGGCACGATGCTGGTGTAGTAACCGGCCTGCTGGCCGAGGAACGACAGCGTGGCCCGCAGCATCGGGGTGTGCACCCACGGGTAGTCGCTGAGCTCGATGACCCTGGCTCCCGCGGCGTCCCGCTCCTGCTGGGTCCCGGCCGCCAGCAGCCGGGTGATCGCCCTGGAGAACTCCTGGTCGCGGGTGCTGCGGGCGAGCACCGTGAAGTACTCCCTGACCAGGTCGCTCAGCCCGATCGCGGGCCGGTGGCGGGCCAGCCGGGCCAGGGCGCCGCCCAGCCGCCCGACGGCGGGCCCGTCGTCCGGGTGCGAGGAGTGCGTCGTGACACCGGTGGCGGTCAGCTCCAGGAGGAGGGAGACCCGGTCCCGGCAGGACAGCGACGCGAGCATGGGAGTCGTGCCGTCCGACTGGTTCAGCACCCAGCCGCCCTCCGTGACGGCCACTCCGGCGGTGACCTTGTCGTAGTGGTTGTCCACCAGCCACTGCGCGCCGTACGGCCCGCCCTCCTCGTCGCAGTCGGACAGGAAGATGATGTCCCGGTCGAACTCCGCGCCCTCCCGGACGTGCCGCAGGAGGGCGGCCATGAACGCGGCGGAGGCGCCCTTCATGTCCACGGCCCCGCGGCCGTAGAGCCAGCCGTCCTCGACCGCGCCGCCGTAGGGATCGCGGCTCCAGCGGCTCCGCTCCACCGTGACCACGTCGGAGTGGGCCATGAAGAGCAGCGGCGGGCGGTCTCCCCCGCCGGTGACCCTGGCGATGAGGTGCACGTTGTCGGCCTTGGGGGTCGGGACGAGCTCGGTCGGCACGCCCGCGGACCGCCACAGGCCCTCCAGCATGCGGGCGTGCGCCAGGGTCACGGCACCGCCGCCGGTGTCCGAGCCGCTGCGCCCGGCGTGCGAGGTGTCGAACTTGATCATTTCGGCGGCGAGGGCGACCGGGTCCGTGCCGCTCACCGTCACCCGGGCCGCCGGAGCGGGCGAGGGCGGCTCCACCGCCGCGTGCGCGCGGGCGGCGGTGACGTCGGCGGTCCCTCCCACATACCCGCCGACGACGGCGCCGCCGGCCTTCAGCATCGCCCGGCGGGAGATGCCCGACGCGGGTTGGCCTGCAGAACTCAAGAGATCTCCTCATGGACGGGGACCGGCCGGGACCGGATGGCGAACGGCACGGCGGCGGCGGCCAGGAACCCGGCCGCTGTGATCATGAAAGCCGCCTGGTAGGCGTGGAGCGTCGGGGACGCGGTGCCGGCGACCGTTTCGCCGGCCAGCACCGCGCCGGTCACCGCGCTGCCGGCGGCGGCGCCGATGGTGCGCAGCACGGCGTTCGTGCCGTTGGCCACGGCGGTCTGCCCGGGCGGCACCGCGCTGTTGACGTAGACGGGGATGGCGGCGAAGGCCAGGCCGGTGCCGAGCCCGAACACGCCGCCGGCCAGGTAGACGTCGACCGCCGAGTGGTGCCGGACGGTCAGGAAGATCATCGCCGCCGCGCCGAGGAGGCCGCCGAGCACCAGCGGCGTCCGCGGGCCGCGCCGGCCGATCAGTGCGGCGGCGAGCGTGCCGGCGGCCAGGTTGCCGGCTGAGTTCGGCAGCAGCATCAGGCCCGCGATCAGCACGGTGGCCGAGAAGCCGAAGCCGTACTCCTGCGGCACCTGGGCGAAGGACGTCATCACGATGTAGGCGCCGTACATGCCGAAGCCGGTCAGCGTGGCGGCGAGGTTGGTGAGCGCGACCGTCGGCCGGGCCAGCATCCTCAGGTCGATCAGCGGGTGAGGCGTCCTGCTCTCGACCCGGAGCCAGAGGGCGCAGACCACCGCGGCCACCGCCAGCAGCCCGAGAACCCGGGTGCCGGTCCATCCCCAGCCGTTGCCCTGGCTGACCGCGACCAGCAGCGCGCACAGCCAGACCGCCAGGGTGACGGCCGCCAGCGGGCTCGTCCCGCCCCCCTCCCGGTCGGTCCCCCGGTCGGCCGGGACGGACAGCGCGACCGCCGTCGCCGCCAGCAGTCCGAGCACGAGCAGCAGCCAGAAGACCGCCCGGTAGTCCCACCACTCCATCAGCAGGCCGGCGGCCACCACCCCGAGACCGCTGCCGATGCCCATGCTGGTGCTGACCATGGCCATCCCGCGGGCCGCCCGCTCCGGGGGGAGCTCGGCCCGGATGACGCCGAACGCCAGCGGCAGCACGCCCCCGCCGATCCCGTGCAGCGCCCGCGCCACCAGCAGCAGGGCGAAGGAGTGGGTCGAGACCGCCAGCACCGAGCCGGCGACCGTGCCCAGCAGCGACAGCAGCAGCAGGCGCCGGCGGCCGTGCAGGTCGCCGAGCCGGCCGAGGATCGGGGTGAGCACCGCGGCGGCCAGCAGGTTGGCGGTCATCACCCAGCTGACGTCGGAGGCGGACACGGCGAACTCGCCGGCCAGCGACGGCAGGATCGGCACCACCATGGTCTGCGCGATCGGCTGCACGGTCATGGCGCACAGCATCGCGGCCAGCAGGCCGCCGGAGCGGCGCGCGGTGAAGGTCACCGACGCGCACCGCCCAGCCGCTTCAGGATGTGCGCCGTGGTCTCCAGGTCCAGGAACCCGTGGCCCACCGAGCTGAAGACCGTCCGTGCCGCGCGCAGCTCGGGCCCCCGGCGCAGCGCCTCCTCCAGCTCCAGCGCCCCGTGGTGCCAGTGCCCGGCCTCGCGGACCGCGGTCGCGCGGTCCTCCACCAGCAGGACGCTGCTCTCCAGCAGTTCGGCGCTCACCTCCCGGGACTCGGGGGTGTGGGAGCCCATGCAGTTGACGTGCACCGGCGGCGGGAGGTCGAAGCCGGTCAGCAGCGGCTCGCTCGACGTCGTGGCGGTGCAGACGACGTCCTGGCCCTCGACGGCCTCGCGGAGCGAGGAGGTGACGGCCACCTCCACCGCGCCGCCGAGCGAGCGCCGCGCGCGGTCGGCGAAGCGGCGGGCCCGGTCCGGGTCGCGGCCGTAGACCGTCACCCGGTCGAGGTCCCTGACCGCGGCGGCCCCGCGTACCTGTTGCAGGGCGAGCGCGCCCGTCCCGACCACGCCGAGGGTCCGGGCGTGCGGCGTCGCGCACAGGTCGGTGACCACGCCGGTGATCGCCGCGCACTTGACGTCGGTCAGGGCGGCGCCGTCGAGCACGGCCAGCGCCTCGCCGGTGCTGATCGAGAACACCACCACCACCGCGTTGACGGTGGTCCTGCCCGGCCCCGCCCCGCCGCCCGCGTCGACCAGCGCGGCGACCTTGGTCACGAACAGGTCGTGCGGGTCGCTCATCGACGGCATGGCGCCGAAGACCGAGTAGGGGCTGTCGCGGACCTCCATGAACCTGGCCGGGGTGACGGAGTGGCGGCGCACGTCGTCGCGTAGCGAGTCCTCCATGTCCCCGATCAGCTCACGCAGGTCGGCGCCCGCCTCGATCTCGGCGCCGCCGACGACCCTGAGGGCCGTCATGCCGGGTCGATCCCGCCGCCCAGCGGGATCAGCGCCGACCGTGTGAAGACCACCACCAGGGTGCCGTCATCCTTGAGGCCCTTCGTCTCGAAGGTCACGATGCCGGCGGTCGGCCGCGAGCGGGACGGCCTCATGGCGACGACCTCCGTCTCCGCGTAGAGCGTGTCCCCGACGAAGACGGGGTTGGGCAGCCGGATGCTCTCCCAGCCCAGGTTGGCGATCGCCTTGGCGCTGGTCCCGTTGGTGCTCATCCCGCCGACGATGGAGAGCGTCACCAGGCTCGACACCAGCGGCCGGCCGAACTCGGTGGTGCGCGCGTAGGCGTGGTCGATGTGCAGGGGGTGGTTGTTCAGCGCGAGCAGGGACTGCCATACGTTGTCGGTCTCGGTGACGGTCCTTCCCGGACGGTGCTCGATGATGTCCCCGACCTCGAACTCGTCGTAGAACACACCACGGTTCTCGCGGTAGCGGCGCCCGCCGAGGTGCTGGAACGCCTGAACGTCTTTCATTCATCCTCCACAAGCGCCAGAATGCTCCGCGCCTTCTTCAAGAACGGGGGTCCGACCATCAGGCTGCCGACGGTCAGGATGCCTGCGCTTTCGCGCTCGAACGTGGAGACGACCTCCTGCGCCCATTCCACGGCCTGGGCGGTGGGGCTGTAGATCTCGTTGATCACCGGAAGCTGGCGGGGATGGATCGCGATCTTCCCGCTGAATCCCATGTCGGCCGACCTGCGCGACTCCGCGCGCAGGAGCCCGAGGTCGTCGAGGTCGAAGGTGGGCGCGTCGACCGCGTCGATCCCGGCGCCACGGGCGGCCGTCACCACCTGCGACCGGGCGAAGAGCATGGCCTCCCACTCCATGGAGGCGCCCATCTCGGCCGCGTAGTCGGCGAGCCCGAACGTCAGCGCCACCAGCCGGTCGCTGCAGGTGGCGATGCTCATCGCGTCGGAGACGCCCTTGGGGGTCTCCACCAGGGCCCACAGCCGGCTCCTGCGGCCGGCCCGGCCGAGCACGCCGTCGACGTGCTCGATCTGGTGCGGCGACTCCACCTTCGGAACGACGATGATGTCCGGCTCGGTGGGGCTGTCCAGAACCGCGATCAGATCCTCCAGGCCGTCCCTGGTCTGGAGGCTGTTGATCCGCAGGCCCAGCGTGCCGGTCACCTCGGCGCGCTCGAGCCGCAGGAACTCGTTGCGCGCCCTCTCCTTGTCGGTCTGCGGGACCGCGTCCTCCAGGTCGATCAGGTTGATGTCGGCGCCGGCGGCCTGGCCCTTGATGAAGCGGTCCATCCGCAGGGCCGAGGTGACCATCAGGCTTCTGCACAGATATGTGGTGTTCATCAGATCACGTGCGGCAGCACGTCTTTGTCGAGGAGATCGCAGAACCGGGTGAGGTCCTCCCGGTCGATGTCCGCCCGGATCATGATCCGCAGCCCCTCCCTGCCCCGGGAGGTGATCGGGTAGTAGACCGGCGCCGAGTAGAAGCCCTCGCCGAACAGGCCGTTCGACAGCTGGACGGCGAGCGCGGTGTCGCCGACGGCGAGGGCCCGGACAGGCAGCTTGCTGCCCTGGAGCCCGGTGGGCACCCGTCCGTCGAAATAGCTGATGTTGTCCTGCAGCGAGCGCTGGAGCTCGCCCAGTTCGGGGCTGTCGTGGATGCCGACGCACGCCCGGAGGCTCCCGAGGTTGGCCACGCCCATGCTCTGCGACCAGCACATCGGCCCGGCGAAGATGTTGATGAGGCTTTTGACGTTCTGCCGGCCCAGCATGATGATGCCGCCGGCGCACCCGAAGCCCTTCTCCAGCGAGCCCGTGACGAGGGTCAGCGGATTCAGCTCACCGAGCTGCGACTTCACATATCCCTCGCCCTTGTCGCCCCAGACGGAGATGGAGTGCGAGTCGTCGAACCACAGGAACAGCCCGTAGCGGTCCTGCAGGGCCAGCAGGTCGGCCAGGTTGGCCACGCCGCCCATCGAGTAGGCCCCGTCGGCGATGTAGGCCACCCTCGGATACTTCTTGCACATGTCCTCGATGAAGTTCATGTCGTTGTGCGGGCTGGTGAAGACGGGGCTCTCGTCGGCGCACACCGGTTTCATCACGTCCATGCAGAAGTGGCTGCGCTTGTCGAAGACCGTGACCCTCGGCTTGCCGTCGATGAGCACGCCCGAGGAGACGAGCGGCAGGAGGGCGGCGGTGGCCACCGTGCAGGACAGCGCGACCAGGCACTGGGCGTCGAACAGCTGCGAGAACCCCTCCTGCACCTCGTTCATGAGGGCGGGCTGCATCCGGGTGGGCGTGATGCCCAGCCCGGTGATCCGCTCCTGCTCCAGGGCGTCGATCGCCCCCTGGATGACGGCGGGGTGCCGGTTCAGCCCGAGATAGGAGTAGGAGCTCATGTTGACGAACTCGCGCCCGTCCGAGACGTCGGCCAGGACTCCGTCCGTGCCGTTTCTCACGTAGAGGTCTATCAGCCCCTTGTCCTCGGCGGCCTGCCAGCTGGCCTGGCTGTGGGCGAGCATCTTCTGGGTGTTGCGGAACTTGCGGGGGCCGTACAGCTCTGTGTCACTCATCATTGCCTTCCTGATCGAACGGGTCCACCCCGAGGCGGACGGCCGGTCACCGGTGGGGGCGCGCGGCCGCTCCCGTACCGTCCCGGGGCGGGACGGCGGGACACGCGCGGGCCGCGCCAGGTCTGTCACGGAGCGCGCACGCGCGGGCTCACGGCCTCCGGCTGGATCCGGCGGCCGTGTCGGTCTCCGGGCCGTGACGGCCCGGGGCGGCGGCGGAGATCACCACCGGCCGGGAGCGGCCGGCCGGTCCGGCGGGCGGGCGGAGCCGGCGCGGCCCTTCCGGCGCCGGGCCTGCCGGAGCGGGGCACCCGGGCGGCGGCCCGCTTCCGGCGGGCCTTCTTGATGGCGAGGGGACGCATCCGGCACGCGTGGCGGAACTCCCCCGCGCGCGGGGACGGCTCGCACGTGTTCGACCGGGAGCGCGCCGCCGGCCCCCCGGTCGCATGACGACAGTCTTGTTACGTCAATGGATCCCGACTCGGGCGGCGAGGGCGGAATTTCCCGGCCATCACACCGTCCGGCCGGATCGACTTCACCGATATCGCAGCCCTCCGACACGTCCCCGTCTGCACGGACACAAAAAAATAAGCAGAGCGGTGTCAGGGAAATGCCAAAATGTCGACGGCGGACCGGCACAACGGTTAACGCCGCATTTCCATCCGTCCACCCCGAAGCTACGACCAGGGATTACGCCACATCGGACAGGACACCCCGCAGTAGACCGGACAGTGAATTTCCCCATTTCTTTGCTGTCTACATAAATAGAGGTATCAGCCTCGGACGATCGATGTCAACACCGGTCATTTATGTCTGGCTCCATTAAGTCAAAAACGGTCAACTGGCGTGTCGAGGCCGGAGTGCCGGAGGAGCCGCCGCCCGTGCCCGGCGGGCGGGTGCGGGGCCCGCGCCGTCAGGTCACGTCTTGCCCGGTCCTTGATGCGCGGGCGGTGGAGACCTCCCGGCACGGCGTGCCATCGTCGAGGAGGAGGGGGGACGGTCCATGACTCCGCTGTACTTGCAGGGCTTCCTCGCGCCGGTGCCCGACGAGATCGACGCCTTCGACCTGCCGGTGAGCGGCGCCCTTCCCCCCGCGCTCACCGGCCGCTACTTCCGCAACGGTCCCAACCCGCTGCCCGGCCGCGATCCCGGCCACTGGTTCACCGGGCCCGGGATGGTGCACGGGGTACGGCTGCGCGACGGCCGCGCCCAGTGGTACCGCAACCGCTGGGTGCGGACCCGCGAGCTCACCGAGGGCGCGCCCTTCGTCCGGGACGACCTCTCCGTCGATCTCACCGCGGTGCCCGCCAACACCCACGTCGTCCCGCACGGGGGCAGGATCTTCGCGCTGGTCGAGAACGGCCTGCCGTACGAGCTCACCGCCGAGCTGGAGACGGTCGGTCCGTGTGACTTCGGCGGCCTGCTGACCACCGCCATGACCGCCCACCCCAAGCGCGACCCGCTCACCGGCGAGCTGCTCTTCTTCGGCTACGGCTTCACCCCGCCCTACCTCACCTACCACCGCCTGTCGGCGGAGGGGAAGCTCGTGGAGAGCCGGGAGGTCGCGGTGCCGGGCCCGACGATGATGCACGACTTCGCCATCACCGCCGGTCACGTCGTCTGGATGGACCTGCCCGTCGTCTTCGACCTGGGGCTCGCCGGGGGCGGGAGCGTGCCGTACCGGTGGGACGACCGCTACGGAGCCCGCCTCGGGGTCATGCCGCGCACCGGCGGCGCCGAGGCGACCTGGTACGACATCGAGCCGTGCTACGTCTTCCACACCGCCAACGCCCATGAGGACGGCTCCGGCCGCGTCGTGCTCGACGCCGTCCGCTACACCCCCGCCGCGTTCGCCGCGGTGTGGGACGGCCTCGGCCGCAGTGCCCACCCGGCGGCCAGGGCGGCCGTGCGCGGGACGGCCCACCTGCACCGGTATGTGCTGACCCCCGGCGAGGACGCCCGGGAGGAGCAGCTCGACGACCTCGAGGTGGAGTTTCCCACGCTGAACGACGGCCGGACCGGTGAGCGCAACCGCTACCTCTACGCGGTCTCCTCCGAGGCGATCGTCAAATACGACGTGCGGAGCGGGGCGAGCACCGTCCACAAGACAGGCCCGGACCGGATGGCCGGCGAGGCGGTCTACGTCCCGGCCGGGGACGCCCGGGGAGAGGACGAGGGCTGGCTGATCTCCATGGTCACCGGCGGGCCGGGCGTCGGATCGGAGCTGGTGGTCCTCAACGCCGCCGACCTCACCCGGGTGGCCTTGGTACGGCTGCCGCGCCGGGTCCCGGCCGGTTTCCACGGCTCCTGGATCCCGGACGGCTGAGCCGGTGGGGCGCCGCGGCGCCCCACCCCGGGGCGGCTCAGCGCCTGGGCGCGTCGGGGAGCCTTTCCAGCAGCGCCTTGAGATCGTCGGCGTGCTCCTCCTCCTGGGCGAGGAGGTCTTCGAAGATCCGCCTGGTGGTCACGTCCCCGTCACCGAGCCACTGGACGATCTCGGTGTAGGAGGCGATGGCGATCCGCTCGGCGACCAGGTCCTCCTTGATCATCTCTATCAGGTCGAGGCTGGCGTCGTACTCCGCGTGCGCGCGGGTGGACAGCGTGTCGGGGTTGAAGTCGGGCTCGCCGCCGAGCTGCACGATGCGCCGGGCGAGCCGGTCGGCGTGCTCCTGCTCCTCGGCCGCGTGCTCCAGGAACTCCGCGGCCACCGGCTCGGCGTAGAGGCCGCTGGCGGTGTAGTAGTGACGCTTGTAACGCAGGACGCAGACCAGCTCGGTGGCCAGCGCCTCGTTGCACACCTGAATCACCCGGGGCAGATCGGCGCCGTAGGCCGAGGTGATCGGCCCCTTGTCGATCTCCTGGCGGGCCCGGGCACGGATTTCCTTGATGTCGGTCAGAAATTCAGCCATGCCTCCTCCCCTACCCCGAATCCCCGATCCATCAAATCTCCCGGTCCGTCAACAGGAGGGCTTGACGTGGCACGGGCAGGATCGTCGTCGCTGACCGGCTCCCCGGCCGGGCCGGGCTCGACCCGGCCGCCGCCCCCGCGCCCGCCAGGCCGATGCCGGTTGACCGTCCGGGCACGGCCGATGCCGGTTGACCGTCCGGGCACGGCCGATGCCGGTTGACCGTCCGGGCACGGCCGATGCCGTCAAAGGCGGCGGACGCCCGAGCCCTGCTCACCGGCCGCCCGGAGGAGCTCCTCGGCGTCGTCGACCGGCGGGTGGATCCCCTTCAGGATCATGCGTTTGCGCTCCTTCGCATCCGCTCCGGTCAGCTGCACCTCCCGGTCCCAGCCCCTGGTGGTGACGGCACCGGCGGCCCCGAGATCGAGGCAGGTGACGTACGGGGGCGGCGCGAAGTCCATCAGCGGCAGCCGGAGCAGGTCGGCGGCGGCGTTGTGTCCGGCCACCTTCCCCATGGGGATGGCGTGCTGGCAGCACTGCAGGGCGTAGTGGTCCGGGTCGGCCCGGGCGGCGGCGACGTCACCTGCGGCGAACACGTCCCCGAAGACTCGCAGCCGCCGATCGACCATCAGGCGGCCCAGCCGGTCCCGGTCGCCGGGGACGTGCGAGGCGAGCGGACCGGCCTGCACGCCCGCCGTCCACACGCCCGCGTCGGCCGCGATCCGCGTGCCGTCGGAGAGGACCGCGCCCTCGTCGTCCACGGCGACGAGGCTCGTACCGAGCCGCGTCCGGACCCCCAGCTCGGTCAGGGCCGCCTCGATCACGGGTCGCGGACCGGGCCCGGGATCGGGCCCGACGGCGTCCGAACGCTCCACCAGCACCACGTCGCCGCGGCTCGCCAGCTCGGTGGCGACCTCCAGACCGGTGAACCCCGCTCCGACGACCACGGCCGTGAACCCGTCCGCCCCTCGCAGGCGGGCCGCAAGCCGGGCCGCGCCTTCGACGGTGTCGACGTCGAACAGGCGCTCGGTCCCGGGCGGCTCCGGCCGGACCAGACGGCTGCCGGTGGCGAGCGCTGAAGAATTTTCCGCCGTCCTGTCACACTCACGTGCCCCACGGGGTCGAGGCAGTGAGGACCTGAAACACACCCGGCCGGTGGATCCCCACCGGCCCCCCTGATGAGGAGCGTTCCTGATGCCCATCGCCTACGTCGTCGTCACTGTTCTGGCCGCCGCATGGGTGGGCTTCTCGGCGCTGTCCATCTTCATCCGGGCCAAGTGGGTCGCGGAGCCCCTGACCGACTACGGCGTCCCCCGCTCGTGGTGGCCCTGGCTCGGCGCGGCCAAGGCCGCGGGGGCGGCGGGGCTGCTGGCCGGCCTCGCCGTCCCGGTCATCGGCGTCCTGGCGGGGATCGGCCTGGTGCTGTACTTCACCGGGGCCGTCATCACCGTGATCCGGGCACGCTCGTACTCGCACATCCCCTTCCCCCTGCTGTACCTGGCGCCGGTGGTCGCCGTCCTGGCACTGGGATACGCCGCCTGAGCGCCTCCACCATCTCGACGGCCGGGCACCCCACCGACGGGGGCCCGGCCATCGGGCTGACCGGCTGAGATCGCCGGACTGTTCTTCCCGGGACCGAGGCGATCTCGGAGAAGACGGCGGTGGAGAGGGTGAGCAGGATGTCAGGTGCTCTGGGGGTGCGGATCCGTCGGGGAGGGCCGGGGCCGGCAGCGGTGCCCCGCTGCCGGCCCCGTGGGGTCACCGCCGGGTCGGGGCCGGTGCTGTGGCGCGGTATCGGGCCGTGTTCTCCTCGGCCTCAGTGCTCCAGCGCTGGAAGCCGGCCTTTTCCAGCACCCGGATCGAGGACGGGTTCGACAGCTCCACAGTGGCGTGGACCGTGTGGACGCCCGGTGCGGTGAAGGCGAACTCGGTCAGCGCGCGGGTGGCCTCGGGGGCGTAGCCGCGCCCCCGCCGGGAGGCGACGACGCCGTACCCGATCTCGACGGCACCCTCGCCAGGCGGCCAGAACAGGCCGATCGAGCCGACGACCAGGCCGCCGGCCCGCTCGATGATCTGGCGGTGCCCGTACTCCCCCAGCCATGCGGGGTTGTCGGCGAACAGTCCGACGATGACGTGATCGCCCTCGGCGGGGAAGTCCTCGGCCCAGTGGGCCTGCCGGGCGCCGTCCAGGACGGCGGTGACCTCGCTGGGCGTCCACCGCCGCAGGACGAGGCGGTCGGTGACCAGATCGATGTCGGTCATCGGGAAGAAGGAAGACATGTGGAACTCCTGATCGTCGGAACGACCCGGACCGCGCTCAAGCTCGGTCGGACCGGAGGAAGGCATGCTGAAAACAGCCGCTGGCAGCCATATTCATCAACCTCCCTCACCACACGATGACCAGGCGTCTCTCACGCCGCCGCGATGCTAACAATCCTTCCGCGCTCCGGGCAAACCACTTTCAGGCGGTCCTGCGGCCGCGGTGCGGTCAGCGTGGCGGGGGGATCCGGCCCGAGGACGGCCCGGCCGGGGCTGGCAGCGCGGCTGCCGGTCCTACCCCGAGGACGGCCCGGCCGGGGCTGACCGCGTGGCTGCCGGTCCTACCGGAAGGCGGCGATGTGGCGCTGGGCCCAGTCGGCGAAGGTGCGGGGCGCGCGGCCGAGGACCTGCTCGACGTCCGGGCTGACGCGCTGCTCGCCGGGGGTGGGCTCGCCGATGATGTCCAGGGTCGTCTCGACCACGGGTTCGGGCATGAACCGCAGCATCTGCGCGCGGGCCTCGTCGCGGGTCTGCTCGACGAACCGGACCGGCTCACCGAGCGCGTCGCCGATCGCCTCGGCCCGTTGCCGCGGCGTGGTGAGGGCGGGCCCGGTCAGCTCGTAGACCCGGCCCGCGTGACCGTCCTCGCGCAGGGCCGCGGCGGCGACTTCGGCGATGTCGGCCGGGTCGATGAACGGCAGGCCGACGTCACCGAACGGCGCGGCGACGGTCCGCCGGGTGCGGACCGACTCGGCCCAGGCGTAGGCGTTGGAGTTGAAGCCACCGGGCCGCAGGATCGTCCAGTCCAGACCTGACTGCCGGACGGCCTCCTCGATCGACCGTCCCGTGCTCCCGTGGGAGGAGGAGTGGGGGCGGGTCACGACTCCCTGGGAGGACAGCAACACGATCCGTCCGACTCCGCCGGCTTTCGCGTCACCGAGGATGTCGCCGACGACGCCGCTCGGGTTCTCGGCGGCCGACGTGAAGTCGCCGGAGATCAGCAGGAAGAGCGCGTCTGCCCCGTCGAGGATGGGCCGCAGGCTCGCCGGATCGGTCAGGTCGGCGGCGACGGCCGGCACTCCCTGCGGCACGTCGGACCCGGTGATTTTCCGCGACACGGCCGTCACCGGCTCGTCCGCCTCGGCCAGCGACCGCACCAGCGTCCGCCCGATGTTCCCGGTCGCTCCCGTTACCACGATCATACTGTCTCCTAATTAGTTAGCTGACTTACTTGGATGGACGGTAGCACATCCCGGCGGGCACGCGTCTATAGTTAGTGGGGTGACTGACTCAACGAAATCCCGGGAGCGGGGGGCCGACAAGCGACGGCGGCTGACGGCCGCCGCCGCCCGGGTCCTGCACCAGCAGGGCGTGGAGCGCACCACCATCGCCGACATCGCCCACGCCGCCGACGTCCCTGTCGGAAACGTGTACTACTACTTCAAGACCAAGGACGAGCTGGTCCAGGCCGCCCTGGCCGAGCATTCCGGATACCTCACGGAGCTCACCGGCGAGCTCGACAGGCTCCCCGACCCGCTCGAACGCCTCAAGGCCCTGGTCGGCACGTGGGTCGGCCAGCGCGACGTCGCGGCCCGCTATGGCTGCCCCACCGGCACCCTGGCCGTCGAGCTCGACAAACGCGCGGAGGGAGGCATGGACCTGGAAGCGGGCAGGGTCATCCGGTCACTGCTGGACTGGGTGGAACGCCAATTCCGCGAGCTGGGACTGCCCGACCCCGGCGACCTGGCGATCGCGCTCGTCGGCGCCTACCAGGGCATGTCACTGCTGGCCAACGCCCTGCGCGACCCGGAGATCATGACCCGCGAGGGAAACCGCCTCACCCGATGGCTCGACACCCTGCCCGACGACGCCGCCAGGCACCCGGCCCCTTGACCCCCGGGCTCCATCGGCCCCTTTCTGAGTCCCCGGGCTCCACCGGCCCCCTTCGCGAACGCGACCAGCGCCCCTCGGCAGTGTGAACGCCGCACCGGCATCGGCCAGGCCGCCTCCGGGTCGGTGAACTGCGGCAACAGTGCCAGAAACAGCAGGAACACCTTCGGGTTGAGCCCACTGACGCCGGCGCCCTTGGCCGGCCGCCGCAGTCATGAGCCGGTCGCCTGCTCGCCGCCGGCCTGCGGGGCCGGCGGGCGGGTGAGCATGCCCACGCCCAGCCACACCAGACAGGCCGCACCCACCGCAGTCAGCACGGTCAGCACCAGCGGCGAGCGGGCCACCAGGGCGGCCACGCCGGCCGCCACCACCGCGGTGGCCGCCAGATGACCGGCCGGAAGTCCGCCCACCGCGGGCGGCACCGTGCGGTGGCGCAGTCCGGCGGCGATCGCGTATGCCCGGTCCGCCCCCGGTGTCACCACGAACAGCGAGGACACCGCCCAGAACTTCGAACAGGCCGTCGCCGCCGTCCCCCACGTCCTTCAGGCCCAACGGCTCTTCGGCGACCCCGACTACCTGCTGCGTGTCATCACCCGCGACCTGCCCGCCTTCCAGCGGCTCCACGACGAGCGGCTGGCCACCCTGTCCGGCCTCCAGCGCCTCAGCTCCACCCTGGTCATGAAGAGCGTCGTGGAAAACCGGCCCCTGCCTCTGTGAGCCACCGCCCTGCCGCATGCAGTTGACGGCCGGGACAGGCCCTGGCCCGCGGCACGACATCTTGGTCCGGACGGTTTCGAGCGGAGTCGTTCAGGTCCTCCTGTCGGAGGCGCCCCCCGGACGTCCGGGGGTCGATCGGCATGGGGCACCGACGAGCCTGGCCGGCGCTCCCCTCCGCCCCTGTGGGCGGGAACGCCTCCATCTCTGCGGGCGGGAACGCGAAGAACCCGCCCGCCGCGCCGTCAGCCGCTCAGGACCAGCTCATCCCCGCCCACCCGCGGCGTGCCGTACCGGCTGACGCAGCACCGTCCTCGGCTCCGGGGCATCGAACGCGGTGAGGTAGATCTCGTGGTGCGGGCCGTTGGCGACCAGGCCGTGCTCGGCCATGTGCTCGTCGAGGAGCTTGAGCGAGCGCGCCTCCTCGCTGTAGGGCCCCTCGTGCAGCACCTCCACGCACTCACCCTCGGTGAAGGTGACCACCTGCACCCGGTCGACCGCCGCGCCGGAAGGACGGACCGCCTCACGCGCCCGCTCCAGCGCCCCCGCCTCCGGCAGGGCGGGCAGCGGCAACAGCAGGTGCCAGCGCCACTGCTCACGCGGCACCGTCAGCGGCGGCTGGTCGCTCTCCACCCACCAGCGGCCCTCCATCGGAGGCATCGGCACGCCCATCGCGCCTGCGACGGCATACAGCGCCCCGATGGCACCGACATGCTCGGCCCCGCCGGGCTCACCCAGCCCGGTGACGTTCAGGCAGGTGGTAGGCCCGTAATGAGCAGTGGTTACAGTCATGACTCCTCCAACAGAAGCATCAAGTGAGTGACCAGCTGGTCTGGCGAGGTGACGGCCGGGTCGGACACATACACCTCGCGAATCGGACCCACCGGCTGGTGACCGCGCTCGGCGCACCAGGCCAGCAGGGCATGGGCGGTCAGGTTGATCTGGTCATAGGGACCGACATGGGTGGCGGCCGCCAGCACGCCCCCGGGCAGCAGCGCGTCGCCGGGCGCGGCCGTGACCAGGGCCGCGCCGACCTCCACCGGATCGGTCACATCCAGCGGGAACAGACCGATCAGCTGCGGCGGCCCGCTTGCCCCACCCGCTGACCGGCCCACCGGCATCCCGGGCCCGCGCACCGGCCCGTCCGGCCCATCGGCCATCTCGCCCAGCCGGTGAGCGGCCAGCAGCTCGGCGATGGCCTCGCCGGTGGCGCGAGCGATGTCGCCGGGACCGGCGGCCAGGCGGCGCGTCAGCCGTACCCGCAACGGCTCCTGCCGCACCAGCCGGATCTGCGCCTGGGGCAGGCCGTCGGCCATGACCCTCCGCAAGATCGCCAAGGTACGGCGGCGCCGCTCGAGCTCGGCCTGCAGCTCCTGCTCCACCTGCCCCAGGGCGCCCGCCGTCCCCGACAGCACCTCGGCGATGGCCGCCAACGGCACATCCAGCGACCGGAGCAGCCCGATCGTCAACGCCTGGCGGGCCTGGCCGGCCTGGTAGTAGCGGTAGCCGGTGTCCTTGTCGACGTAGGCGGGCTCCAGCAGGCCGAGCTCGGCGTAGTTGCGCAGCTGTTTGACGCTCAGCCGCGACAACCGGGCGAAGGCCCCGATCGGCAGCAGGTCCTGCAGGTGTTGCTCGTGCATGGGATCCAGCATGGGCCCTCCCCCGAGGGGAGAGTCCAATCGCTGTCCGGCAACCTATGTCCGGAAAGTCCCCGCGCTGGCTGTGGCCCCAGGCGGCCCGTGTCAGCCGTGTTCCGGCGAAACCCTCTCCGGCGCGTCCTGGGGGTGGGTGCGGCGGGCGTAGGCGCGGGCGGCACGGGCACGGTCGCCACAGCGGATGGAGCACCAGTGGCGGCGGCCGTGGCGCAGCAGGTAGCGGTTGCAGGGGGCGGAACCGCAGAGGGTGAGCCGCTCAGCGTCGGGGC
Source organism: Streptosporangium sp. NPDC048886 (assembly GCF_055586905.1). Taxonomy (NCBI): domain Bacteria; kingdom Bacillati; phylum Actinomycetota; class Actinomycetes; order Streptosporangiales; family Streptosporangiaceae; genus Streptosporangium; species Streptosporangium sp. NPDC048886. The sequence goes on along the minus strand of NZ_JBVJHH010000063.1, from coordinate 5,064 downwards.
CGGTGAGGAGGTCGGCCGCATTGGCGGCGAGACTCGCGAGAGCGTGGTCGAGGATCTCGTTGGTGGGGCACGGGGCCGCGCGGTAGGGGCCGTTCTTCTCGTCCCAGTACAGCAGGGCGGCCGTGGGGACCCTGCTCAGCGCGTCATTGACGGCGGACAGAGCGGCAGGCAGGGCGGGAAGTCCCGCAACGCGGGAGGCGCACAGCGACCTGAGGTGTTCGCGCAGCGAGCGCAGCTGCGCCGCGCACATCTCCTGCACCCCGGCGTCGGGCGGAGCGAGGTCGCGTTCCACGAGCCACCGCTGCGTCGCCGCGGGGACGCCGAGGAGATCGATGAAGTGCCCCCCGGGCAGCGCGATGACGCTGTTGACGAAGTCGAGTGCGAGGTACTGCTCCGCCCCCGGCGCGGGCGGCAGCGCAGACTCGGCGGTCGCGGTGTCCCTCATGCCTCTCATGGTACGGCTTGCATTCATCCGTGATGAACAACTACGGTCACTTCACGGATAGATAAGTCTTCATCCGTGAGGGAGTTCCGTCGTGTCCGCTACCGGCACCATCCATGAGCAGTTCCCCGTCCGCGTCTTCGGCGGCCCGACCGCCCTCTTCGACTACGGCGGGTTGAGGTTTCTCACCGACCCGACCTTCGACGCTCCCGGCGACTACTACGCTCCCGACGACCACCAGAGGTCCGGCCCCCCGATCCTGACCAAGACCGCGCCCTCCTCCGCCGCGCCCGCCGACCTCGGCCGCGTCGACGTGGTCCTGCTCTCCCACGACGAGCACCCCGACAACCTCGACGACTCCGGCCGAGCCCTGCTCGCCGACGTCCCGCTCACCCTCACCACGCCAGGCGGCGGACACCGCCTGGGAGACGGGGCCAAGGGGCTGGCCGACTGGGAGTCGATCGAACTGGACCGCCCCGGCGGCGGCAGGATCACCGTGACGGGCGTGCCCGCCATCCACGGGCCCGGCGAACGCGAGGGGGTCGAACCGGTCACCGGTCAGGTCGTCGGATTCGTCCTGACCGGGGAGGGCCTGCCCACGGTCTACGTCAGCGGCGACAACGCCTCGCTCGACCTGGTCAAGGAGATCGCCGCGCGTTTCGGCCCGGTGGACACCGCCATCCTCTTCGCCGGGGCTCCCCGCTTCCCCGTCCTCTTCGACGGCGCGCTGATCGTCCTCGACAGCGCCCAGGCCGCCGAGGCCGCCGAGATCCTCGGCGCCCGCCGGGTGGTTCCCGTCCACTATGACAGCTGGGCCCACTTCACCGAGGGCCGCGACGAACTGGTAGCCGCCTTCACCGCCGCCGGGCTGGCTGACCGCCTGGACCTGGGCGACCTGGGCTGACCCGGGCAGGCCGGGCGCCGGCCGCCACCTTGGCCGGGCCCGCCGGCTCCCGGCCTCCACCGGGTCGGCCTGCCACAGCAGCACCCACATGCCTTCCCCGACGCGGCCTGCCACAGCGGCGTCCGCACGCCTTCCCCGGCGTTGCCCGCCATGGCCCGGCGCCGACCGAGCGCTGGGCGGCGCGGCTGCCGCCGGACCGCTGGAGCACATCTGGCGGCCTCGAAACGGCGGCCGCCGCGCTGATCAGCGCCGTGGCCGCCCGACCTTGCGACGCCTCCCGAGCCAGCCCCACCCGTGAGCCCGTCGGCCCCGCCCCGTTCAACCCGTCGGAACCGCCCCGCTCAACCCCGTCGACCTCGCCCGTCGGAACCGCGCCGGCGGCGCCGTCCGGCCGGGCCACGCCTGTCGAAAGAACTCTCTCGTGACGACTTCCACGCCTGCCCGGATCGAGGACCTCCCGCGCTCCCGGGCGCAGCGCCGCATCCTGATCGTCTTGGTCGCCGCCCAGGTCCTCAGCGGCGCCGGACTGGCCGCCGGCGTGACCGTCGGCGCCCTGCTCGCGCAGGACATGCTCAGCTCCACCAGCCTCGCCGGTCTGCCCAGTGCCCTGGGCACCGCCGGTTCCGCGCTGGCGGCCGTCGCCGTCGGGCGCATCTCTCAGACCCGTGGCCGCCGCCCCGGCCTTGCCGTCGGATATCTGACCGGTGCCGTCGGCAGCGCGGGCGTCATCGCCGCCGCCGTCGCCGGCAACCCCCTCCTGCTGTTCCTCGCACTGTTCGTCTACGGCGCCGGCACGGCCACCAACCTGCAGGCCCGCTACGCCGGAGCCGATCTGGCCGCACCCGCCCACCGCGCCCGCGCCGTATCCACCGTGCTGGTCGCCACCACCCTGGGCGGTGTGGTCGGCCCCAACTTCGCCGCGCCCACCGGCGCCCTCGCGCGCACCCTCGGCATCCCCCACCTGGCCGGGCCGTTCCTTCTCGCCGGCGCCGCCTACGCGGCGGCCGCCTTGGTCCTGGCCATCTGGCTGCGCCCCGACCCGCTGCTGCTGGCCCGCGCCCCGGAGGCCGAACGCACCGCCGCAGCGTACGCGCAGCAGAGCGACGCCGACGGCCGGCCACGCCCGGCGCCCGAAAGGCGCCGCCCCGGCGTGCTGGTCGGCGCGCTGGTCATGGTGCTCACCCAGCTCGTCATGGTCGCGATCATGACGATGACGCCTGTCCACATGCACGACCACGGCCACGGCGCCGCCGCCTCCGGCCTCGTCATCGCCATCCACATCGGCGCGATGTATCTGCCTTCGCCCCTGACCGGCTGGCTCGTCGACCGCTACGGCCGCCTCACGATCGCCGTCGCCTCCGGGCTGGCCCTGCTGGCCGCCGGAATCGTCGCCGCCGGCGCCCCCGGCGACTCCGTCGCCCAACTCGCGGCAGCCCTCGCGCTGCTGGGTCTGGGCTGGAACTTCGGCCTCGTGGCCGGCACCGCGATCATCACCGACGCCGTCCCGCTGGCCACCCGCGCCAGAACCCAGAGCCTGGTCGACGTCGCCATCGCCATCGCCGGCGCCTTCGGCGGCATGCTCTCGGGCCTGGTCGTCGCCATCACCGGCTTCCCCACGCTGGCCCTCGCCGGCGGCGTCGTCGCCCTCGCGCTCCTACCCGCCATCGCCGCCATCACCCGCAACCGATAACGGGGTGTCACCGGAACACGGCTGACACGGGCCGCCTGAGGCCACAGCCAGAGCCCGGACTTTCCGGACATAGGTCGCCGGGCGCTGTCTCCGCCGGCTGCCCCTCCTCCGCGAACGGGTGCCGCCCACCACCCGGCGATCATCACACACCGTCACCGCGACCGGGCGTGAGGTGGCCGTCAACGATGTCAGTGAGTGTTCGCATGGAGTTCAGTCAGTGCACGCTTGGCGCCGGACTCAAGATCGATAGCGTCCTCGCGTGTCGTTTCGCCCGTGATCCAGGCACGGTCCATACGTTGAGGAGTTTGAAGTTGATGGTGTTCCGATCGCTGTCGCATCGAGGCAGGGCGCTCAGGCTGATCATGGCGGGGGCCCTGGGGGCGGGCGCGCTGCTCGCCTCGGCGGGGACCGCGCATGCCGCCGCCAATCCGTACACCCCTGAGGGGGTCTGCGGTTCGGGCTACCATGTGATCGATTCCAGGACCTTGACGCACCTGAACGGCAGCTCCGGCGGCAAGGTTTACCTGCTCTACAACAACTCCAACGGCTACAACTGCGCGGTCACGATCAAAAGCGTGTCCGTGGGGGTGGCCACCAAGACCGGCGTGAAGATGATCATCGGCAACACGCCCTACGAGCAGAACGGCACCTTCAAGTACTACGCGGGCCCCATCAGAGGTGCCGGCGCGGGCAAGTGTGTCTGGACGAACGGCTACACCTTCAAAAGCGGGGGCTACACCAGCTACGCCGCCAGCATTCCCGAGGGCCACTGCGGCAGCTGAAACGCGTCAGGCGGACCGGCCCGCGGACCGGGGAGCGCAAGGAGCCGGGAGGCCCCCAGGTCAGGTCCGGGGCAGGGCCCCGATCGAACACGGCGCGGGCGTGAACCGCGCGCAGCGCGAAGGTCCGGCGAAGTCCACGGCGCGGGCCACGCCGCCCGATGTTCGGTGATCCAGAGATGTTCGGTGATCCAGGGAAGAGAACCTAGCGCCGTGGCGCCGTGTGGGCCCGCCGGGCGCGGACGGCCAGCAGGGTGAGCCAGCCCAGGCCGACGGTGACCGCGGCGCGCTGGAAGAGCCCGCCGAGCTGGACCAGCCCGGCGGCCTGCTCGAACGCGACGGTGGCCAGGACGAACGTGCCCACGAAGGCGACGGCGCTGGCGGCCGAGTAGATCGCCCATGCGCGCTCGCGGCGCGCGGCGGAGCGGAGGGCGAACACCATGCAGGCCGCGGCCAGCGCCGCGAAGCCGGGCAGCGCGATCAGGTCGTGGACGGCGGCGTGAGCGCTGCCGTACTCCACGAGCCTGTCCGGGGTCCCCGGCGGATAGCCGCTAACCGGGTCGGTGGTGAAGATCCCTGCGCCGATCAGCTGGACCGCCCACACGCCGATCAGCGCCGGCCCCCAGACCGAGCCCCGAGCCGGCCCCTCGACGCCCCGGAGCACCCGCCGCAGGCCGACGGCGAAGGCGAGCGTCAGCAGGCCCGTGACGATGAAGGCGGCGCTCTGGGTCCATCCGGAGTCTCCGAGCGCGAGCGAGCTGACCGGATGGCGCAGCGGGTCGTAGCCGGCGCGGGTCGCGCCCTCGACGAGGAACGCGGCGACGAACAGCGGGCCGGCGATCACACCGCAGGCGAGCAGCCGTCTCGTCGTCGCATGGGCGTGATCCGGCCGTGACGGGCCGCCGGCGGGTGGCGGGGCGGCCAGTAGGGTGCCTCTCATGAATGTCAATCTAAGTTGACATGGCGACCCTGTCAACCAATGTTGACGGCCGGACGGCGTGGCCCTGGACCCTAGGCTCCCGCCGCCGGAGGGGCCGGCGTCCGGGCGCACAAGCACGGGACAAGTCCCTTTCGATCGCGCGCCAAGACAGATGACACCCCCGAGATCCGTGTCGTTGATCCGTGGCCGGGTTCCGTGGCCGGGTTCCGTGGCCGGTTCCGTGGTCGCCACGGATGCGGGCCGGCCAGGCCGGAAGGAAAGCTGTGCATAGGCGAACAACGGGTCGAGATGACCCACGAGCACAGGAGT